>JBATID010000110.1:0-4005 GCA_049667545.1 Woeseiaceae bacterium | reverse complement strand
AAGACGCTATTTGAGTCTTCTTTGTAGTCTGCAAAAGGTCCTTGATACTCGAACCCAAAGCGGATGTAGAGTGCTCGTGCCGGCGCGAATGCATCCATTGACCCAGTCTCAAGACTCAAGCGGCTATAAGAACGTCTTTCTGCTTCTTTGATGATGTACTCCAGCATTCTTGAGGCGACTCCCTTGCCGCGGTGTGCGGTTTTGGTTCGCATGGATTTGATTTCACCATGCTTTGCATCTAGTTGTTTCAGCGCCCCACACCCAAGCAACTCTTGCCCCTGCCATACAGTCCAGAATGTAATGTCTGGCGACCGCAACTCTTCCAGGTCCAGGGCATGTACGCTTTCGGGAGGTGAATGTTCATGCGCGCTTTGGAGATGCCGTCTTATTAGGGCTGCGACCTCCGCGCCTTGTAGATTATCTTCGTGGAATCGCAATCAAATCGCCTCCTGAATCAGTGTCAGGATTATAGCCTGCTATCGGTACGGCGAACTTCCGCTCATGGCCGTGAGCGAGCGGTCGCGAGGATGATAGCTGTGAGGCTGCTTCACTTCGCATAGCTGCCTGTCGCAAATCTTGAGCTATAATTTCGGCTTGTGACCCAGAGCCGACACCTGCAAAAATTCCGCGCATCAACAATTTGGAGAAAAATAAATGGTTCAGATAACACCGATCATTCGCTCGGTCTTGCGCATGCTGACGCTGTTGATCCTAGCCCCGTGCACGGTAGCCGCGCAGAGTACTAGCATATCGACCGAATACTTAATGACTATGCGCGCGCCGCTCGAAGCGCCTCAGTATATTGACGATTCGTTATTGATCTATAACCTGCGTGATGGCGGCTGGGCAAAAGGACCTGCGATTAAGGGAGTCTTGAAATCGCCGGGCGCCGATTGGCTGCAGGTGTTTGCTGATGGTACCGTCAAGCTTGATGTCAGGCTCACTATAGAGGCCGACGACGGCGCCTTGATCTATATGACATACAACGGCGTCGCGAGACACTCAGATATTAGTCTTGAGAAATACGAAGCCGGCGAGGAGATCGGTGCGAAAGAAATGTACTTTGTTACGGCACCTACGATGCGCACGTCGTCGAAAAAATACGGTTGGCTAAATCAAGTTCAGTTATTGGGCAAGATGACAAGGCTTCAGTCCGGGGCGGATGGCTTCGTCGAATACGATATTTTTGTCGTGCGGTAGGGACGGGGGCCTTCAGACGGCGGCTTTTGGCAGCACTGAGGCGTTCGCCTGGTTCGCGCTATGCTTTCCGCTGTTGACCCAAAAGAGACACTCGCGTTATTTGTGACACAAGCATCGCTGATTGGCCTCGCGCACCCCGCCGAGTTTCGTTCGCACGTGCTGCGGGTCATCACTGAGCACCAGATGCCCCACCGAAGTCATCATTCGGAGTGAGCCTCGGCGACGTGCCCGGCGAACCCGGTGCCTGCCTCGGCATAAATGTTGAATACGGCAGTAGCGCCTGCCTCACGTAACTGCGCCTCCTCGTCCGGATACTGTGCCGTAGCGGCGATGCCACCCTTGAAGCCAATCTCACGCAACTGCTCCAGTGCATCCAGGTTGGCTGTCAATGTGGGCAGCGCCAGCATCACGAGATTGATGCTGGGACCCCTTTCAGCCAGCTCCCAGAAATCCGCATCGCTGGGGTCGCCGCGCATCACGTTGCGCCCTTCCTGCTGGAGTCGCAGGACTCGCTCGGCATTGAAATCGATACCAACCACTGTTTTGCCGCGCAACTCACACATCTTGTCGTAGGCGCCGGTACCGACCCGGCCCATGCCAAAGATGGCAATCCTGGCGTTGCCAGTGTCCATCAGCTGTTCGTCGGGCAGGCGCTCCTTACGCTGGAATTTCTGCCAGAAAGACCGGTAATCGCTGTAAATCTTGTCGTCCCGAGTGACTAGAGGAGCGGCAACCACGAACGACAAGGACAGGGCGATGGAAATTACGACCAGCCAATCTGGCTGTAGCCAGGCGTTGGCCACACCGATTGCGGCTATGATCAGACCGAACTCGCTGTAGTTGCTTAGATTGAGGGTTGCCAGCAGGGAGGTACGTGCGCGTAGCTTGAAGGAGGTCATCAGACCATAGAAGAGGGCCGACTTAACGAGCACCAGTGGCGCCAGCAAGGTGCCGATCACCAGGGCCTCCGGCGAAAGCTCACCAGTCATGCCGATGGAGAGGAAAAAGCCCACCAGGAACAGGTCCTTGAAGCCCAGCATCGATTTGGACATTTCGGCCGCCTTGGGATGGGTAGAGATCAACAGGCCCATGACCAGGGCGCCCAAGTCGTCCTTCACGCCGCTGATTTCGAACAGCTCAGCCCCACCCAAGGCCAGCACCAGGCCGTAGAGGATCAGCAGCTCTCCATGACCTGCGCGCTGTAAGAGCTGGTGGAACAAGGGCCGCATGGGGATCAGCAGGAACAACAGCGCTGCCCAGGGCGAGGGCAGGTTGCCAGTTGACGCAGCCAGAAAGGCCACCGCGGCAATGTCCTGCATCACCAGGATGCCGATGGCGATACGGCCATACAGGGATTTCATCGCTGCCTTTTCTTCCAGACTCTTGACCACGAATACGGTGCTGGAAAAGCTGAGGGCGAAAGCCAGAAGCAGAGTCCCCTTCAAATCCAGGCTGGTGAACAGGGGGGCACCGATCAAGGCGAGCACAAAAATTCCCAACCCAAAGATCGCGATGACCAAGCCAACATGCAGGCTGGTCACTGCCCATACCTGGGGCCGCAGCAGCGTCTTGAGATCCAGCTTCAGGCCGACCGTGAACAACAACAAAGTGATACCCAGGTCTGCCAACTTCTGCAGCACCTCGCCACTGGCGATGCCGAGATAGTTCAGTACGAAACCGGTGGCGAGAAAGCCCACGAGGGGTGGCAAGCCGATCTGTCGCGAGCCAAAGCCAAGAGCAAAGGCCAAAGTAATCCAAGCAACGTCACCAAGGGCTATGGCTACCCACTCAAAATCCATTATTCACATGTCCCGAATGATTGCCGAGCTGCTGCTACCCTATGAGATGAGTAGTGTAAGTGAGCCGCCACGGCAGTAGAAGTCAGTCGGCGTTTCGAAAGCAGGGTTCGCGAGCTATTATGAAGCCTCATCTCTTATGGAGGCAACATGCTGCTATTCGTCTTAGCTGTAAGTGTCGTACTTGTCGTTTCGTTCTTATGTTCGATCTTCGAAAGTGTTCTGCTGTCTCTGACAAGATCGCAAATTGCCCTTGTCGGTAAAAGGAGGAAGCAAGCCGGTCGGTTGCGGTCTGGCTTCAAAGAAAACATGGACGTGCCGATCGCCGCGATCCTGATACTAAACACAGCGGCCCATACTGTTGGCGCCGCGGTTGCCGGCGCAAGCTACTCTAATGTGTTCGACGTCAATACCTTGTGGATATTTACGATCATATTCACGATTGCCGTTCTATTGTTCACGGAGATCATTCCCAAGACGCTTGGCATTACGCACGCGCCTAAGCTTGCCGTACCCGTCGCCCATGGCATCAACTGGCTGGCGATCCTGTTGCGGCCGCTGGTTGCGGTTAGCGAAAAGATCTCCCGTTCGATTCGCAGCGACGTCAACGCCCCGGTAACGTCATCCGAGGAGTTACGGCTGCTGGCTGCGCTCGGACGGAGCGAGGGGGCGGTTGCCGACCATACCGCCGAGATCATCGTCGGCGCGACGCAGTTGCGCTACCTGCACGCGAGAGATGTGATGTTGCCGCGCAAGGATGTACGCTATCTGTCCGCGACAATGGATCGCTACGAGGCAATCGAGCTCGTCAGGAAGTCCGGTCACAGTCGCTTCCCGTTCTCGCCGACGGCGCATCTTTCCGACGTGTCCGGCGTCGTACTAGCCAAGGACCTGTTGCATTGGCTCTTGGAGCACGACGACGACCAGATCGACTGGGAGGCGATTCGCAAGGACGCGCTGGTCGTGCCAGATAGCGTGCGCCTACCGAAGCTACTGCATACCTACCAGG
>JBATID010000109.1:0-4183 GCA_049667545.1 Woeseiaceae bacterium | reverse complement strand
GACCTTGAGTCGCACGAACGGCCGACCGCGCGTTACGCGGCAGGCGAAACCCTCGTTCAGCGCCGCGGCGGCCGACGCCATCAAACCTACCTCGACGTCGATGCCAGCCGAGCGCAGCAGCTCCAGTCCACGGCCGGACACCGCCTCGTACGGGTCCTGCATAGCAACCACGACCCTGGCCACGCGCGCATCAATCAGCGCCGCGGCGCACGGCGGCGTTTTGCCATGATGCGCGCACGGCTCCAGCGTGACATAGACGCTCGCTCCTGCCGCGCTGTGTGCCGCTGCCCGCAAGGCATTTATCTCGGCATGTGCCTCACCGGCTCGCTGATGCCAGCCCTCACCGACGACACTGTCATCTTTGACGATGACACAACCCACCATCGGGTTCGGACGGGCCGAGTATCTCCCCTGCTCTGCCAGTTCGAGCGCACGCGCCATGTGCACACTATCGTCGCGGGAGTATGCCGTCATGCTCAGCGCTTCTTCTTGCCAAGCAGTTCGGGCAACAAGGACATTTGTTCGCGGCTTGCCGCGGTCTCGGAGATCTTCTGCAGGCGCCGAATTTCGTCCTCGAACTCATTGACGTCCTGGAAGCGGCGATAAACGGATGCAAAGCGCACGTACGCGACTTCGTCCAGCGCGCGCAGCTCCTCCATCACCAGTTCGCCGACGAGACGCGACGGCACCTCGCGCTCGCCCATGGTTCGCAGCTTGTGAACCAGGTGACCGATCGCCTGTTCGAGTTCATCGCTTGGCACCGGGCGCTTCTCAAGCGCCCTCACCATACTGTTACGCAGCTTGTTTTCGTCGAATGGCTGCCGGGACTTATCGTTCTTGATCAGCCGGGGCATGACCAGTTCGGCGGTTTCGAAGGTGGTGAAGCGTTCGTTGCAGGCAAGGCACTGCCGGCGCCGACGAATCTGCAGACCGTCGCCCGCGAGGCGCGAGTCGATCACCTTGGTTTCCTCGTGGGCGCAGAACGGGCAGTGCATGGGTGGTTAGTGCTCCTGCAATCAGGCGTAGACCGGGAACCGTTTGCAGAGGGCCAGCACCTGGTTCTTGACGCGCTCGATTGACTCCTCGCTGTCGATATCATCGAGTATATCGGCTATCCAGCCGGTTAGCTGGCGAGTCTCCGCGGTCCCAAAGCCGCGTGTCGTGATTGCCGGCGTGCCAAGGCGCAGGCCGCTGGTGACAAACGGTGACTGCGGATCGTTCGGCACGGAGTTCTTGTTGACCGTAATGTTGGCCCTGCCAAGCGCGGCATCGGCCGCTTTGCCGGTGATGCCACGGGCGACGAGGCTCACGAGCATCAGGTGATTCTCCGTGCTGCCCGAGACGATCGGGTAGCCGCGCTCACCGAGGACTTCGGCCATTACTTTCGCATTCGCGCAGACCTCGCCCTGGTAATCCTTGAAACTCGGCTCCATGGCTTCCTTGAAGGCGATCGCTTTGGCCGCAATCACGTGCATCAGCGGGCCGCCCTGGGTTCCCGGGAATACCAGCGAGTTGAATTTCTTGGTAAGTGTCTCGTTTTCGCGCGCCAGGATCATGCCACCGCGCGGGCCGCGCAGCGTCTTGTGGGTCGTCGTCGTGCAGACGTCGGCGTGGGGAATCGGATTGGGGTAATGCCCGGTAGCGACGAGCCCGGCAACGTGTGCCATGTCGACCATCAGGTAAGCGCCAACGCTGTCGGCGATCTGCCGAAAGCGCGCCCAGTCGACAATTTGCGAATACGCCGAGAAACCGGCGATAACAAGTCGCGGTTTGTGCTCGAGAGCCAGCGCCTGTACCTGGTCATAGTCGATCAGGCCGGTCTCCATATCGAGGCCGTACTGGATCGCATTGAACAGCTTGCCCGAGAAATTCGGGGCGGCACCGTGCGTCAGGTGGCCGCCGGCATCGAGGCTCATTCCCAGGATGGTATCGCCCGGGTCAATCAGTGCATGAAACACCGCGGCGTTCGCCTGCGACCCGGAATGCGGCTGCACGTTGGCATAATCGGCGCCAAACAGCTGCTTGGCGCGTTCGATCGCCAGCCGCTCGACGTCATCGACGTACTCGCAGCCACCGTAATAGCGCTTGCCCGGGTAGCCTTCGGCGTACTTGTTGGTCATGACCCCGCCCTGCGCGGCCATCACCCGCGGACTGGCGTAGTTTTCCGAGGCGATCAGTTCGACGTGTTCTTCCTGGCGTCGATTCTCGTTTTCAATGGCTTTGGCAACTTCAGGATCGAAAATCTCGATCGGTGTCGACGTATCGAACATCCGGGGGGTACTCCGTGCGAGGGCTGGCGAAAAGAGCGCGATGTTACCTGTTTACAGCCAGAGATGGCACTGTTGGAAGTGCCTAGAGTGCCTCCGCCGTGCACCGGCGCCCCGTCGCGCCTGCGTCCCTGCCCGTCGCTTGCTTGTGACGCAGCATACCGGATAATGCGCGCTTCCTGCCCCGCATGAGAAAACCGTTACCGACCATGGCACAGTACATCTACACAATGAACCGCGTCGCCAAGGTAGTGCCGCCGAAACGGCACATCCTTCGCGATATCTCCCTGAGCTTCTTTCCCGGCGCCAAGATCGGCGTACTCGGACTCAACGGCTCCGGCAAATCCACGTTGTTGCGGATCATGGCCGGACTGGATACCGAGATCGACGGCGAGGCAAGGCCACAAGCCGGTATCAACATTGGCTACCTGCCACAAGAGCCCGAGCTCGATCCGGCGAAAGACGTGCGCGGCAATGTGGAGGAAGGTGTCGCCGACACCAAAGCGCTGGTCGATCGCTTCAACGACATCAGCATGCAATTCGCAGAGCCAATGGGCGAGGACGAGATGAACTCGCTGCTCGAAGAACAGGGCAAACTGCAGGACGCGATCGACGCGGCGGGCGCCTGGGAACTGGATCGCAAGCTCGAGATCGCGGCCGACGCGCTGCGCCTGCCACCCTGGGATGCCGACGTCACCAGGCTGTCCGGCGGTGAACGCCGCCGGGTCGCATTGTGCCGGTTGCTGTTGTCGGAACCCGATATGTTGTTGCTCGATGAGCCGACCAACCATCTGGACGCTGAGTCGGTCGCCTGGCTGGAGCGCTTCCTCGACGAATACCCGAGCACGGTCATTGCCGTAACGCACGACCGTTACTTCCTCGACAACGTCGCCGGCTGGATTCTCGAACTCGACCGCGGCCACGGCATTCCCTGGGAAGGCAATTATTCTTCCTGGCTGGAACAGAAAGAGGCGCGCCTGCAGCATGAGGACGCGTCCGAGAAAGCCCGCCGAAAAGCCATGCAACACGAACTCGAATGGGTGCGCAGCAATCCCAAGGGCCGCCAGGCAAAATCGAAGGCACGGTTGCGCCAATTTGAGGAAATTTCGTCGCCGAGCTACCAGAAGCGCAACGAGACCAACGAGATCTACATTCCGCCGGGGCCGCGCCTCGGCGATGTCGTGCTTGAGGTGCAGGACCTCCGCAAAGGGTTTGGCGACAAACTGCTGATCGACGGTCTCAGCCTGCAGCTGCCAGCCGGCGGCATTGTCGGTGTGATTGGGCCAAACGGCGCCGGCAAGACGACGATGTTCCGCATGATCACGGGCGAGGAAAAGCCCGATGCCGGCGCGCTGCGCCTCGGCGACACGGTGCAGCTCGCGAGCGTCGATCAGTCACGCGACAGTCTGAATGACGACAAAACCGTCTGGGAGGAAATCTCGGATGGTCTCGACCTGATCAAGGTTGGCAATTATGAAACCTCGTCGCGTGCCTACGTCGGTCGTTTCAATTTCCGCGGGCAGGATCAGCAGAAAAAAATCGGTCTCTTGTCAGGTGGCGAACGTAACCGCGTGCATCTCGCGAAAATGCTGCGCGCTGGCGGCAACCTCCTGCTGCTTGACGAACCCACCAATGATCTCGACGTCGAAACACTGCGCGCGCTCGAAGAGGCGCTGCTGGAGTTCCCGGGTTCCGCCATCGTGATCTCACATGATCGCTGGTTCCTGGACCGGATCGCGACGCATATCCTGGCGTTTGAGGGTAACAGTGAGGTGGTCTGGTTCGCCGGCAACTATGCCGACTACGAAGAGGACCGCAAACGCCGTCTCGGCGCCGACGCGGCAAATCCGCACCGAATAAAGTACAAGAGACTGACTGCCTGACCCGATTGAACGAGGCGCGACCCGGCGCGCCGC
>JBATID010000108.1:0-2515 GCA_049667545.1 Woeseiaceae bacterium | reverse complement strand
ATCCTGGTGCCCACCACGCTGCTCGCACAGCAGCACGGACAGGTGTTTCGCGACCGCTTCGCCGACTGGCCGGTGCGCGTCGAAGTGCTGTCGCGGTTTCAGTCGGCCAAGCAGGTCAAGGATATCGTCAGCGGTTTGCGCTCGGGCAACGTTGACGTCGTCATTGGCACACACCGGCTGTTGCAGCACACCAAAGACTTCCATGACGTCGGCCTCGTCATCGTGGACGAGGAGCATCGATTTGGCGTGCGCCACAAGGAGACCATCAAGTCCCTGCGCAGTGAAATCGATATCCTGACGTTAACGGCGACACCCATTCCGCGCACGCTCAACATGGCCCTCGGCGGACTGCGGGAAATGTCGTTGATCACGACCCCGCCCGCCGAGCGCCTGGCTGTGAAAACGTTCGTGTCCGAATGGAACGACGTCATAATTCGTGAAGCCTGCCTGCGAGAAATCAAGCGCGGCGGACAGGTTTACTTTATTCATAATCGCGTCCAGGACATCGAGCGTATCGAGAAGAACCTCGCGGCGTTGGTACCGGAAGCCAAGATCCGCATCGGCCACGGGCAGATGCCTGAGCGCGACCTCGAGCAGGTCATGCTCGATTTCTACCACCGACGCTTCAACGTGCTGCTATGCACAACCATCGTTGAGAGTGGGCTGGACATTCCCACTGCCAACACGATCATCATCAATCGTGCAGATCGATTCGGTCTGGCGCAGCTCCATCAGCTGCGCGGCCGCGTCGGGCGCTCGCATCACCGTGCCTATGCTTATCTCGTCGCCCCACCGAAGGCCGTGATGACCGCCGATGCCGTCAAGCGTCTGGAGGCGATCGACTCGCTGGAGGATCTCGGTGCGGGTTTTACACTCGCCACCCACGACCTTGAGATTCGCGGCGCTGGCGAGCTGCTGGGCGACACGCAAAGCGGCCAGATCCAGGAGATTGGCTTTTCCCTGTATACCGAGTTACTCGGTCGCGCTGTGGATTCGCTGCGCTCGGGCAAAGAGCCTGACCTCGAGGCGCCGCTGCATGCGGGCGTCGACATTAATCTGCACATCGCGGCCCTGTTGCCGGAAGACTACGTTCCGGACGTGCATCTGCGACTTATTCTTTACAAGCGGATCTCAGCATCCGAATCGGCGGAGGAATTGCGCGAGCTTAAGGTCGAGCTCATCGATCGTTTCGGCCTGCTGCCGGACAGCGCCAAGAACCTGATGCGCATTGCGGCGATCAAGAAATCCGCAGCAGCGCTGGGCGTCGAGAAAATCGATGCGGCAGATAGCGGCGGCTACCTGGTTTTTGCGGCAGAAAGTCACATTGATCCTGTCGCCCTTGTACAATTGGTGCAAAATGACGGCGAGACATTCCGCCTGCAAGGCTCGCATCGACTGCGGATCAAGGCGGATTTATCGGCACTGGATACGAGATTCAAGACGATTGAGAAACTCCTCGACCGACTTGCGATCAAACCTTGAGATACGGCACGAGATATTCATGAGACGCGGATTAGCCACTTTTTTCTTGCTGCTGGCACCAATGGCGGCCAGCTCACAGGCCCTGCCGGAAGATACCGAGCAGGAACCTCGCCGCTACACCGTCGAGATGATTGTATTCACCTACGCGGAAGACATTGGCTCCGGCGGCGAGATTTTTGTCGCGGACCCGCTTCCCGACGAGGCCGCCGCGTTACGCGATAACGGCTTTGCGCGCCTGCGGCGAAGTGACTTCACGATGGGTGATATCAGGGCCCGCCTCGACCGGCTGGACGCATACCGGCCGGTGATGCATTTCGGCTGGACGCAGACCACCTACCCCGCCGAACTGACACGCAGCATCAAGCTCAGCTCCCTGACTACGCCGGCAGGTGGCTTCAACGGCACCGTGAAACTCTACCTGAGCCGCTTCCTGCACCTTGTCGTTGATTTGCAGATGGAAACCGAGGCTGAACGCCTGGCTGACACAGTCGCGCCGGCGGCGGCCTTTGGCTATCGCATTCAGGAAGATCGTATCTTTCGCAGCGGCGAGCTGCGGTATTTCGATCACCCTAAATTCGGTGTGCTCGCCAAGGTCAGCCGGGTCGAAGAGGTTGACAACGCAGCGGCGCCGGACGAGCGGGAACTACTCGGCTACCCGACTCAGTAAATCGTCAAGAAACTCGCGTGCGCTGCGCGTCTCGCTGGCGGTATCCGCAACGTCGACCGTTTGCGATACGGTAACGAACTTGCCCGATCGCGAACGCGGATGATGCAGACCGAGCTCACGAACCGACGTCGCGATCAATTCCGCGAATTGCTGCACGCCCTGCTCCTCCGTCGCGTGCGATAACACAATGAAACGTGCGCCGTCCGTCCGTGCGATGACATCGCTGGCACGACGCAAGCTGCGGAGAATGGCGCGGCCGGCCCGCCGCAGGCAGGAATCCGCCGCATGTCGCCCAAACACCTCGATGTACGCGTCAAAATCATCCAGCGTGAACGTGACAATAGATAAAGCGCTCTGCTCGCGTTT
>JBATID010000107.1:0-9414 GCA_049667545.1 Woeseiaceae bacterium | reverse complement strand
GTGCAGACCTGTCGTGGTTCCCATACGCATTCTGTTGTTTCCGGCCCGGGCAAAAACGGCAAGATCATCGTCTATAACTCCGGTACCGCCGGCGTGCGCGACGAAGAAGAGCTGACAGGTTGCATCGATGAGTCGCCGGGTGACCAGCGAACCGCGCTGTTTCGTATCGATGTCGTGGAAATCCCGGTCGACGACCCGGCCAAAGCGCGCATCGTGGATAGCCCAACGGTATTTGCGGATCCGGAGACGGGCGTTCTGGCCGGCTTGTGGCGAGGTGGTGACCACGGCGATGAAACCCAGGAGACGAGCCGTACCGATCAGTGTCATGACATCACGGTATTCCCGTCAGCCAATATTGCCGGCGGTGCATGTTCGGGCAATGGCATTCTGTTCGATATTTCCGACCCGCTGAAACCACAGCGCATGGATGCGGTTGTCGACGCGGGATTCGCCTACTGGCACTCGGCGACGTTCAACAACGACGGCACCAAGGTTATTTTCACCGACGAGTGGGGTGGTGGCACCCGACCGCGCTGCCTCGCGTACGACCCGCTAACCTGGGGTGCGGACGCGATTTACGACATCGTGAATGGAAAGCTCGAGTTTCGCGGCTACTTCAAGATGGCCGCGCCGCAGGTCGAGCAGGAAAACTGTGTCGCCCATAACGGCTCCATCATTCCAGTGCCGGGCCGCGACATATTCGTGCAGGCCTGGTACCAGGGCGGCGTGTCGGTGATCGATTTCACTGACTCGGCCAACCCGGTCGAGATTGCGTTCTTCGACCGCGGGCCCATCGATGCCAAGGACCTGGTGGTTGGCGGCTACTGGTCGACCTACTGGTACAACGGCCGCATCTACGGGACCGAGATCGTGCGCGGGCTGGACGTGCTGGCGCTATTGCCCAGCGACTACCTGTCAGCCAACGAGATCGCGGCGGCGGCCGTGGCCGATCAGGGCGGCGTGTTCAACCCGCAGCAGCAGTTTGCGGTGACGTGGCCGGACGAGCCCGTGGTCGCGCGCGCGTACCTCGATCAGCTGGAACGCAGTGCTGCGGTGACGGCGTCATTGGTCACCGAACTCACAGCGGCGCTCGAGCGCGCGGCCATGCAGTGGCAAGGCGGCACTCGTGACAAGGCGCTTGCGAAGGAGCTGAAATCGCTGGCGGCGAAAGTAGCGGCGGGCAACGGTGACGCGGTCACCAGGAAGCGGCAAGCGGCGCTGGCTGCGACGCTCAAAGGAATTGCGGCAAAGTTTGGCTGATTAGCGTGGCCGGCGAGGATGATCGGCGCTGGTACGAGCTTAAGAAGACCTACGCGCCAATGAACCTGGCATAAACACTGCGAGCGACGGCGGGCTCGTTCGTGCCTTGGATAATTGCGCGGCCATCCGGGAACAGCGTGATGGTGTATGGACTGTCCTGGTCCTTGACGGCTGCGCGGAGCATAAACTGGTTGGTACTAACGTCACCGTGCTCTTTGATGCGTTTTGCAATGGCGTCGAGATTGACACCGGCTGTCTGCTGCCGATGTCGAAGCTGCACGGCGTTGCGTCCACAGAGCGCTGCGGCGCTGGAACCGGCGCGGCCGTCGAGGTAGTCGAAGCGCTGGTGTTTACAGCACGGACAGTCACCTTTCGCGTACGCACTGTCTACATTCAGCTGATGACTCTCGTTCGTCCACAGGTCAATGTTCAATAAGCTGCGGCTTACGCGGTCATAGTTACCGGTCAGGATCTTCAACGTTTCCGCTACCTGGAAATTGGCGACGATCGAGACCACGGAACTGAGCACGCCGACCGTGTCGCAGGTGGCGCTCGTTCCGGGTGGCGGTGCTGCGTCGAACAGGCAGCGAAAGCACGGTGTCGCAAGGCTGCCGCTTGAGGCGGTCTCCCAGGCCGCTTTGCCGGAGCCATGCGGCAAAACAGGAAAGGCCATGCCCGCGGTGCCGACCGCAGCGCCATAAACGTAGGGCCGGGCAGTTTTCACGGCAAGATCGTTTGCCAGGTAACGCGTTTCATAGTTATCGAGGCCGTCGATAAACAGGTTGGCGTCAGCCGCATAGCGCTCGATATTGGTGTGATTGATATCGTCGACGATCGCGGTGACCTGCACGCCCGAGTTTATCTTTGCGATCTTGCGTTTTGCGGCAATGGCCTTGGGCAGAGAATTTGCAGCGTCGTCCTCGTCGAACAGCACCTGGCGCTGCAGGTTGGTCAGTTCGACAAAATCGCGGTCGACGATGACAAGGTGCCCGACACCTGCTCGCGCGAGCATGTCGACGGCAACCGAGCCGAGCGCGCCACAGCCCAGTACGAAGACCGTTGCGTCACTCAGTCGGTGTTGCCCCTCTTCCCCGAAGCCGGGTAGCAACATCTGGCGATGATAGCGGGCGAAATCAGAAGTCATTGCGACGACATTATCACGATATTTTCCGGCGGATGCAGGCACTTGCAACACGACATCCGTAACATCGAGACATCAGCAGTGTATCCGCGTTGTAACTTGAGGTTAAAATCCAGTTTGTCATGAGCAAAGCAAAAACCATACCCAGTCTGATCGTGCAAAACGTCAGCGTCGCCGACAAGACGCCACGCCAGGTAGCCCGGGAGTTTCGAGGTCTCCTCGCCGCCGGTTACGCGCTGCGAGTGGATGGGCAGGCGAAGTCTGACCCGGACGAATTATTCAGTCGTGGCTATGTGCCGAAATACGAGGTTGAGCTTTTCGGCACGCGTTTTTTCCTGTGCAACCTGCGCATCGGTCATGAGCTGAAGCTGATGCCTGCGTACGTGTTATTGCCGCCGCAACCCGGCCGTCGCAAGCCAGCGCTGCATGCAAGAGTCTTTTACAAGGACTCGTCACTGGTGTGGCGCGTGGCATCACACTACATCAACACTCCGGACGACCAGTGGATCGGCAAAGGCGCGATCAAGTGGGTAAGAAAGCGCGGCGTCGAGGGGCCGGAGAGTGCTGAGGAAACGACCAACCTGCCGTTCGAAATACAGGCGGCACTGGATGACGTCGGGCAGCGTAGCGCGCGGGCGAGAAATGATGACAGCGTGCTGTTCCTGATCCTGCGGAATGCACCCGCCCATCGTATACAGCCGTACAGTGATTTTGAGACGCCGCGCAAAAACGCAATGGCGGTGCCGGCAAACCGTATCAACAATAACCGCAGTATCGCGGTGTTCACGGATGAGAATGATCCCGCCTCGCTGAAGATAGCGCGCGGGTTTGAGCCGAATTTCAAAGGGGTTATCGACGTTGCCGTCACGTACAGCAAGGTGTACGGCGGTGAAATCAGGAAATACCGTATCGCGTCGCGCAACCGCCAGATTCAATATCTGTTCGTTGCCGGGCCGCACCATGTCTGGCTGGTGTACCCACAGTCACTGACCGTGGAGCTTTCCAGTTACGGCGTACGCACGATTGACGTCATCGCTGATGAGGAGATCAGCATCCCCGGCTACGAGTTTTTCGACAATGCAGGTGGCGGGGAAGTCGACGACCAGATCCCGCCGGGCTTTGCGGGCCTGGTGTGCCCGTATGATCCGGATCGCGCCGATGCCTCCCCGTGGAACGATCGCATGCCGATCATTCGAGCGTTTCGACGCGCACGCCCGACGCTCGCAAAGCTCACGTAGAGCAAGCTCTGAAATTGTCGATCTAGTCTCTACTCGCGTAAACGCCGGCCAGCGGGATCTTCTGGTCTGCCGCCGGATCGACGTAGATCTCACCGATCACAGTAACGTTGGCGGGCAGTTGGTCACTCAGCATGAGTTCATTGACGAGCACCGGGTTGCTGCTCCGAATATCATCAAATTCCCTCAGGTACAGCTTGCCTTCGTGCTGGAAGTACGTGTTGGCAAGGAAAGCCAGGATGTATCGCACGCCGGGCTGCTCAGCACGAATTTGATCAACGGACAAATGAAATAGCGAATTCGCAAGCCGGACTTTTTCGAAATGTTGTTCGGTGAGAAGAAAATTGTTCGCAATCACCGAGCAGTCGGTATGAAATCGAATGTAATGGCCGAATTGCGCGGCGGCTACAACGACGCCAGGGTTTTCGTCACAGGCTTTGTGCAGCACTGCGTACAGTGGCTGGGTGGCCGCGTACAGATGATCGCCGGCAACCGAATGTTCTTCAAACAGCTTCCCGCTGAGCGGAGGCCGGAAGGCAATGGCGAGCGTGACAAGCGCGCCCAGGAATACCAGGGCGCGTTTCGGGCTGCCTGGCGGCGACAGCCGGCCGAGAAAATAGAGCGGGCCGGCCAGCATGAAGGCCAGGCCGAAGTAGTTCAGCCGGTACTGCATCAGCAACAAACCAATGCCAAAGACGGAGAACACGCCAAAAGCTACCGGTAATGGTCGCCGTTCGGTCACGGCAGTATAGGCGCCGGCCAGCAGCACCAATGGAGCCAATAGCAACAAGCCACTGTAGACGCCAAGAGTCGCCGGTAAACCGAGCGTCGTTGTGATCATTGCCCAGGGGCTGGCCATTTCGATGATCTGATCCAGCATCATCAGTTTGCCCGTGAGAAACCGGGTTCCAAGAAACAGTTCAGCCGACGCTGGCACTGCCAGGACCACAGCGATAGCAGCGAGGCCAACGGCCGATTGATAACTGCGCGTTTTGAAGCTCATGAATATCAGCAGGATGGCGGTCACGCAGGCGACGTACAGGTGAAACCAGGAGAATGTCGCCAGCGAGAATTGACCGTCCCACAGTGGCCGTGACGGCAGGAGGACCAACGTGGTTGTCAGTACCAATGACGCCGCAAGTGCTCTCACCGATGACGCTGCTGGTAACAGGTCGCGCAGCCACAGGATGAACAGTGTCCCGAGTACGGGTACCTGCAGAATAAAGAGCCCGTGATGAAAAACCTGCGCTATGCCGAGCGCCGCACCGGCGATGGCAGCCAGGACAATGTTCGAAGGCTGCGCCAGCATGCGCAACAGGCAGAGCGTAACCAGTAAGACAAACGTCAACTCCATGAAATGGTGGTCTATGGCACCGATACCATGCAGCCGCTGAGTTACCGGCAACAGCGCAAAGCCAAGTACGACCAGGGCCCGAAACTCGAATCGCATATCCAGCGATCTTGATATGCCGATGAGCAAGCCGATGTTTACCGGAATCCAGGCGACCGGAACATAGACGAGGACCTGCATAGGATCCAGGTCGGCGTCGAACCAGAGCGCTATCTGGATAACAGCCGCGAGCAGACGATCGTAACCCCAGGGCCATGACACCCAACTGCCCTCCGGCACGTGCATGCTGGTGTCAAACTGTTGCACGCCGCCTCCGCCGAGAGCGGCATCGAGAATTCGCTGTGCGTGATAGAACGCATCAACGCCGTACGGCAGGTAGCTGCCATCGATAAAAATTGCGCTCTTCGGCAGGACTGCGAAGGCGCACGCAATTACCGTTCCGGCAATCAGAATTGCCGTATCGGTCGCGAAGTTATTCCTGTTATTCAAAAGCAACCCTCGAAAGGACGTGGTCACAGCATAATAGAATAGGCCGTATCGAGACACCGAGCCTGTCGATCATCTGGAAGTAATGCGAGGACGGGCGGCACGCTTTTACTGACGAAGGGCGATCCAGGCGGCAATGCGGTGTAGAATTGTCCACCATTTCCAACTGAGCATCACCCAGGATGATATGACAGCAACAGGCCACGAATCGGGGTTTGAGAAAGCACGCCTCGCCGTACTCATACCGTGTCGCGATGAGGCTGCAGCGATCACCGAAGTCATTAAGGACTTTCAAAAAGCGCTGCCGGGCGCCGCTATTTTCGTCTACGACAATCAATCCAGCGATGACACGTCGGCGATTGCAGCACAGGCAGGCGCGATTGTGCGCAGGGAGGCCCTGCCAGGCAAAGGCAATGTCGTTCGCCGGATGTTCTCGGATATAGAAGCGGATATTTATGTCATGGTCGACGGCGACGCCACTTACGATGCCGCCGGTGCGCCGGCGATGATCCAGAAGCTCGAAGATGAGTGCCTGGACATGGTTGTCGGTGCGCGCGTGGCGGCACAGGATTCTGCCTATCCGGCAGGGCACCGCTTTGGTAATGCGTTGCTGACGCATCTGGTCGCGTTTCTTTTTGGTAACAGAATTTCCGACATGTTGTCGGGCTATCGCGTGTTTTCGCGCCGCTTCGTAAAGTCCTTTCCTGCCCTGAGTACAGGCTTCGAGACCGAGACCGAGCTCACCGTGCATGCGCTGGAACTCAAGATGCCCATCGAAGAAATGGCGTTTCCGTACAAGGCGCGACCGGATGATTCATCGAGCAAGCTGAACACCTATCGCGATGGGTGGCGTATTCTGAAAACGATCATCAAGCTGACCAAAGAAGAAAGGCCACTGATGGCCTTCGGCATGCTGTCCCTGCTGTTTGCCCTGGTTTCGTTGGTTCTGGCATGGCCACTACTGATTACCTACATCGACACCGGCCTGGTGCCGCGCTTTCCAACGGCGATACTCGCCACCGGCCTTATGTTGCTTGCTTTCCTGTTGGTTGCCTGTGGCGCCATTCTTGATACGGTGACACTGGGCCGCCGGGAAATGAAACGACTGAGCTACCTGAGCGTCCCGCGTTTTCGCGGCCGGCGAAACTTTCGTGCGACAGACAAGCCGGAACGCACTTCGACGACGCCTCTGTAGTGTTCGACGCGCCATCGCCAGCAGCAGAAACCCGACAGCGGTTCTTTCGCTTCGCGCTCGTCGGCGGCCTCGGTTTTATGGTTGATGCGAGCGTGCTGACCTTGCTGGTGAATGGCATGGGTTACGGCCACTATGGATCTCGCGCCGTATCATTCACGCTTGCGGTGACTGTGACGTGGCTCGTAAACCGACGCTGGGTGTTCCAGGCGGGGTCCCCCACTCGTCGAGAGTATTCGGGGTACTTCGTCGTACAGCTGATCGGTGCAGTGATCAACCTCGGCGTCTACGTGTTGATCATCGAGCTTGTGCCGCCACTGGCGGTACTGCCGGTGCTGCCACTGGCAGCCGGCGCCGCCGTTGCGCTGCTTTCAAACTTTGTACTTGCCCGACGTTTCGTTTACAGGCAGGCAATCGCCGCGGACTCGCCCTAGATGCAAGAACAAGCGAAAACGGAGTTTGAGTATTCGGGCGTCGAGAACCTCGAAGCGATGAAAGAGGCGCTGAATTACAATCGCTTCCTGATCGACCTGTTAAGGAGCAACTTGACGGGCGGTACGGTCGTTGACTTCGGCGCTGGCGCCGGCACATTCGCGCTGCCGTTGAGCAAGACTGATGTTGCGGTGGTTTGTATTGAGCCGGACCCTGGTTTGCGCGACGAGTTATCGGCGTTGGGCCTCACGGCGCACGCCGATCTGGAGACTATCCCATCGGCTTCCGTGGACTGTGTCTATTCGCTAAATGTGCTTGAGCACATTGAAGACGATTGTGCCACGCTGACATCGCTTTGCGACCGGATTCGTCCGGGCGGAAACCTGATCATCTACGTCCCCGCTTTTAATTTGCTTTTTAGTGAGATGGATCGACTGGTCGGACATCACCGTCGCTATCGGCGTAAAGAACTCATCGCGAAGATGAAAAATGCAGGATTCGAAATCGCCGATGCACGCTATATTGATTGCCTCGGCTTCTTGTCCGCGCTCGTTTATCGCTGGCTTGGCAGTGATAAAGGCGTAATCAGCCCCGGTGCCGTCAGGATTTATGATCGATTCCTGTTTCCAGTGAGTCGCATCCTCGATGGCCTGGTCTTCGGGTCTTTCGGCAAGAATTTGCTGGTCGTCGGCACGCGCCCTGACAACGGAGCCGCACCGTGCGCCTGACCCAGTTGAGCCTTGCCAATCCTGCTGTAGTGACAATCGTCGCTGCAGGACTTGTCATGCTCGGTATTTTGTCAATGATCGGCATACCGGCGCAGCTGCTGCCACAAATAGAAAAGCCGGTCATCACCGTTATTAATGCCTGGCCGGGCGCGGCGCCGATGGAAATCGAGTCGGAACTGACGGTGCCTGTCGAAGAGGTTCTGCAGGGTACTCCGGGCATGACCGAGATGGTTTCCTGGAGCATGACCAATTTCGGTTTCATGCAACTTGAATTCGCGCTCGAAACCGACATGACGCGAACGTTGATCGAAATCATCAGTCGCCTGAACCGGCTGCGTCCGCTGCCCGCGAATGCAGAGAAGCCGCAGGTGAGCCTGGGCGAATGGGGTGACGCCAACGATCAGCTCATCGAGTACTTCGTCGAACAGACGGATGATGACGAGAACCGGTTGACGGAGAACAAGCGCTTCCTTCGCGAGATGATCGTGCCGGAGCTGGCCTCGTTGTACGGCGTCTCGGAAGTCGACATGTTCGACGCCGGCGGTAACTCGAGCGATCAGCTGCAAATTATCCTGGATCCTTATAAGGCCGCAGAATTTGGCATTGATATCGCACGCGCTGCACAGCGTATTGCGCGCACTGCCGATATTTCCTCGGGCGTGGTCGACGTCGGTCGTCGCAGTTACACGTTGCGCGTCGAGGGGCGCTACGACGTCGAGCAACTGGCCGGCCTGATCGTCGAATGGCGCGGCGGCAAGCCGGTCAAGCTGGGTGATCTTGCGACGATCGAATTCGGGCCACCAAAGCGTGAGGGTTTTATTTATCACAATGGCCACACGGCAGCGCGCCTGTCGATCAGCAAGACCTCCGAGGCTAACGTGCTCGAGGCGCTGGATGGCGTAAAGGCGCGGATGAACGAACTCAATGCAACGGTATTCAAGGAGCGTGGCCTGCGTGCTGACTTCAGCTTCGATCCGGCGCTGTATATCCATCGCTCTATCAATCTCGTTGCTGGCAACCTCGTCGCTGGAATGATGCTGGCGATCGGCGTCTTGTGGCTGTTCCTGCGCCAATGGCGCGCGACGATGATCATCGCGCTGGCAATACCAATATCGCTGCTGGCGACGTTCATAGTCTTGTCCGCGGCCGGCCGCTCGCTAAACGTGATTTCGCTTGCCGGCCTCGCGTTTGCGACGGGCATGGTGCTCGACGCCGCGATCGTGGTGCTCGAAAATATCGTACGGCTTCGTGAGAAAGGCGAGGACGCCGCCACGGCGAGCGATCATGGCACCAGCCAGGTCTGGGGCGCGCTGCTGGCGTCCACTGCAACCACGGTCGCTATTTTTATTCCGATCATGTTCCTTGAGGACGTTGAAGGTCAGATGTTCGCAGACCTGGCGTTGACCATTGCAATCGGCGTATCGATGTCCCTGCTGGTGGCGATAACAATTTTGCCGACGACCGCGCGCTACTGGTTGCGCAAGCTGCCGCCACCGCCCAAGGAGCATTCCACTTTCGATGGCCTCGCCGATACAATTATTCGCGTCACCAACACACAGGCACGGCGACTGGGCTGGATCGGTGGGTTG
>JBATID010000106.1:0-3182 GCA_049667545.1 Woeseiaceae bacterium | reverse complement strand
ATTGCGTGACCCACCTGATGAATGGCACGAACCATGCTCTCGTCGACACGATCTTTGGCCACGTTGCTAATAAAGTGGCCATCGATCTTCAGATAATCGACAGGGAGGTTCTTAAGATAGGTAAACGACGACAAGCCACTACCAAAGTCGTCGAGCGAAAATCGGCAACCCAACTGTTTGAGTGTCTGCATGAAGTGGACAACCTGCGACAGATTGGAAATCGCCGCGGTTTCGGTAATCTCGAAACAAATGGCGCCATCCGGCAGCTTCTGTCGCGTCAGCTCTGCAATGACATACTCGAGAAACCGATCTTCGCTAAGCGAGGATCCGGACAGATTGACGGCCAACGTGTAACGCGCCTCGCCGTCCGAACTGCGATCCGCAAGTTTTGACAAGGTCTCATGGATGACCCAACGATCCAGGGTCGACATCAGGTTGTAGCGCTCGGCCGATGGAATAAAGAGATCCGGGCGCACCAGCTCGCCATTTTCGTCACGCATCCGCAGCAGCAACTCATAGTGCCCACAGGCTTTGCCCTGCTCATCCCCGATTCCAATAATCGGCTGGAAGAACAGTTCAAGGCGATTATCTTCAACGGCATGTGTAATTCGCGACACCCACTTCATTTCCTCATGGCGCAGCGAAACGTCACTGTGCCGGTAGAGATGCACACGATTACGGCCCATGTCCTTGGCGGAGTAGCAGGCAACATCAGCGGAACTCATGAGTTCGGCAATTTCGGCGTTTTCAGCAGTGACCATGACAATCCCGATACTGCAACGCACATTGGTAAAGGCATCCTGCCATTCGAAGCGATATTCCTCGATTGACGCACGTATGGCCTCAGCGACCTCTTCCGCGCGCTGCTCGTCACAAAGCTCGAGCAGGATGCCGAATTCGTCGCCACCGAGTCGCGCGAGCAGGTCGGTGGAGCGAATGTTCGCCTGGATTTTCTTCGAGATCCGGGCAAGCAGCGCATCGCCGGCGGTATGCCCAAACGTATCGTTCACGACCTTGAACTGGTCGAGGTCGATGTAGAGCAATGCATGCGAGGCATCCGGCAGAGACTTCATCTGGTCGATAGTATTCGCCAGGCGGTTCTCGAACTCGCGGCGGTTCATGAGCCCGGTCACCGTATCGTGCGATGCCTGGTAGTTGATCTGCCGGAATAACCGCGTCTCTTTACTGACATCGTGGAACACCATGACTGAGCCAATGATATTGCCGATTCGGTCCCGAATCGGTGCTACCGAATCCTGGATCGGCACTTCTTCACCGCTCTTGGTGATCAGTATCGAGTTTTCCGCCAGCGTGACAATACGCCCCTCTTTCAGACAGCGAACGACCGGGTTCTCCACATTGATCCGGGTCTGCTCGTTGACGATCGTCATTATTTTCGAAATGTGTTTGCCCCGCGCCCCGCGCATGTCCCATTCTGTCAGGTCCTGAGCAACCGGGTTGATGTAGTCGATATTGCCATCGCCATCCGTGGTAATAACGCCATCGCCAATGGACTGCAACGTGATCTGCGCACGCTCTTTTTCTTCAAAAATACGGGTTTCCGCGCGCTTGCGCTCGGTGATGTCGGTAATCGTACCCTCATGCGCAATGATTTTGCCGCCATCATCAAAAATGGCGCGAGAGTTTTCCAGCACGACAATTTCCGAACCATCCTTGCGGCGCAGGCGGTATTCGAAGTTCTTGATCACACCCTCCGCCTCGAGCCGCGCAAAGACGCGCTCCCGATCGATTGGGTTGACGTACAGAACCGGGGTTTTGCCAGCAGCCATTAAATCGGCGACGTCGTCATAGCCCAACATTTCGACCAGTGCGGGATTGGCAGTTATGAATTCACCGTCACGGGACGTGATATACACACCGTCGATGACGTTTTCGAACAGGCCACGATAACGCGCCTCACTTGCACGCAGCTCATCCTCATCCTGCTGGCGCTTGATGGCAATTCCCGCCAGTCGCGCCATGCGACGTAGTTTGTCGATCTCGCCAACTGCAGGTAGTCGGGGGGCGTTAAGGAAAACATCCAGCGTACCGGTCACTCGACCGGCTGCGCCGTGCACGACGAATGACCATGCCGCAGCTATGTCATTAGCCGCCGCCACGTCCTGCAGATTGGACCAGCCGGCATCGTCTACGATGCTCTCGGTGAAGCGATCTTCTCCAAATTGCACAGCGGTCGCGCTGGTAATGCCATTGGCGTCGATCTGCACGAAATCCAGCTGCTTCCGGAATGCCTCCGGCAGATTCGGCGCCTGCTCGATCGACAATGTCTGGCTCTTGACATCAAGCCGCGTTATGGCTGCTTTGAAGTCACCGTGGACTTGTTCAACGAACTGGCAGATCGAACGCAACGTGTGTTGGTAAGGCGTATTCGCGGCGATCATTTCCAGCACCGCGTTCTGGGCGTGCGTGATCGCTTCGTTGTGTTTGCGCTCGGTAATATCCGTAACGCTGACCCGAATCAGATGTTTGTCATCGGATGGCAGACGACTGAAGCGCACCTCGCACGGCAACGGCTTGCCGCGAGAGTCCTGATGCATCCATTCGAAGATGGGATGCTCACCGTTGAGCGCGCGCTCGACATAACCGCGGCGCACGCCGAATGACTTCGTGCCGTCCGGTTGCATGTCGGGACTGATGGCAGCCGGCCCGAGTGTCAGCAGGCGCGCCCGCGTCAGATTGAAGAGCTCACAGGCGATCTCGTTGGCGTCTGTGAAGATATCAGAATCAACGTCGAAAACGATAATGGCCTCGGGCGCGTTTTCCACCAGGGCCCGATAACGCTCTTCGTTTTCGCGGAGGGCTGTCTCTGCCTGGCGTCGCTCGGTGACGTCTCGCAAGCTGATGACAAACACCGCGCCACCCGTGGTCAGCAATTTAGTGGCATGGAGTTCCGATACGAATACCCGGCTATCGGCGCGCAGCACATCGACCTCGCCGCCTACCCGTTTGATACTGGTATCGTCGAGGTTTGACAGAAATGGGGCAAGGAAGTCTGCGAGTGGCTTGCCTTTCGCCGCGGGAATTAGCTGCGCGATGGGCGCACCGATCAGCTGCTTTTCTTTTAGTCCAAAGTAGTGCGTGCAGACTTTGTTGCAATTACGAATAATGCCATCCGCATTAATCGAGAGCAGCGCTTCGGTAACGCTGTCGAAAATTGCTTC
>JBATID010000105.1:0-2416 GCA_049667545.1 Woeseiaceae bacterium | reverse complement strand
AATCCGGTGATGCCAATGCGTCGATCGCCGCGGAATTGCCGATGGCGGGGATGTTCATCCTGTTGCTGCTCGTCTGGCAGTTTAACTCGCTACGTAAGCCGGCGATCATTCTGGCAACGATCCCCTTGGGTCTCGTCGGCGTGACGTTCGGCCTGCTGGTTGCCAACTCGTCGTTCGGGTTTTTTACGATCCTCGGACTGATCTCACTGTCGGGTATCATTATCAACAACGCGATTGTGTTACTGGATCGTATTGCTATCGAGCTCCGCGACTTCGGGCGCACAGAGGCTGAAGCCATCATGATCGCGTGTCAGCAGCGCATGCGCCCGATCCTGTTGACGACCGCGACCACGGTTCTCGGCATGACGCCGCTACTCTGGGGGGGCACGGCCATGTTCAAGCCGATGGCCATCACGATCATTTTCGGCCTGGCGTTTGCCACCGCACTGACACTGCTCGTGGTGCCGGTGATGTATGCGATGTTCTTTCGTGTGTCGTTCAGTCGTGCGGCAACAACTGGCTAAGGCCCACCTTGAACTGCACGAAAAAGATGCCGCTGACGGTATCGTCCATCATCTGGAGGTCGAACATGCTTTCGACGGCTTTGACCGGCAGGTAGGTGAGATTGAAACCCACGCTGCGGTTGCCGAAGGTCAGGCTCGGGGCGGCACCGGGAAACGGTCGGTTGTCGTTCACATCGGTACGCGTCATGACGAAGGCGTTGATGCCGGCATCCACGTAAAAGCCGTTCAGGCGATCGGAAGCGAGTAGCGTGCGGTGCAGGCCGGCGCCGGCCATGTAGGACATGTCTTCGTTGCTGTCCCTGAAGCCGTTGAACATGACCTGTTTCTTCCAGCGCGAATTGCTGGAGAACTGGTACTCGAGGCCGAGGCCTAAGTTGTTCTCATTCCAGTCTTCAGTCGCACCGACGTGAACCGAGCGACCGTTGATGATCGCGTTGAAGTCACCGGCATGCGCCGCGGAGGCGGGCAGGACGATAAGTATGGCGATAAGGGTGAGTACTGCGCTATTGAGTATTTTCATACCTGTAAGAGTATGCAAGCAGTGTGCCGGAACATTAATAGTATAATTATCAAATAGTTATAAAACTCTCCTGTTGAGGCTGTAAAGAAGTTCGACAGCGACTTTACTCATCCAGCAGACATAAAACCGGAACTGTGACGCCGGTCAAACCACGATGTGTGAGGTGGTAGACTCCGGTCGCAAAGGAGCGAAGGCCAATGAAAAAAATAGCAATAAAGCAATGGGATGAACTGGAAGATCGCAAGCCGGCCTATGCGCTGGTCGCCGATGTCGACCTGGTGGTCGTACGCTACGACGAATCGGTCAGTGTGCTCTACGGCCGCTGCGCCCACCGCGGCGCACTCATGTCGGATGGCCACGTCGACGGCGATAACCTGATTTGCGGTGTACACGGTTGGGACTATCGCCTCGATACGGGCGTCAGCGAGTACAACAACCGGGAGACCTTGCCAAGATTCTCGTCCTGGATCGAAGACGGCAAAGTGCTGGTCGACGAAGACGAATTGAAAGACTGGGCGAACAAGCACCCGCAGCCCTACAATCGTGACGCCTACCAGGGTCTGTACCAGGATCATCACGGCATCCCGATCGAACCGCACGTCAAGCTGATTCGAAAACTTGCGGACGAAGGGCTCACCAAGATGGGCCACCATGGCCCGTCGGGCGCGATGGGTGTGCCGCGGTCCAGTCTGCCCTCATGGGATGATTTGCAGTTCGTCGTTGGCCAGTTGCACAAATTGCCGTTGCTGGACGACGAGCCTGTCGGTACTGACCTGGTCATCGGGCCGAACGCGAAAAAACCGTTGCGGCTCGATATACCGCTCTTTGTGTCTGATATGAGTTTCGGCGCACTGTCCGAGGAGGCAAAGGTCGCACTGGCGAAAGGTGCGGAACTGGCGGGTACCGGTATCTGTTCAGGTGAGGGCGGCATGCTGCCGGAGGAGCAGGCGGCGAACTCGCGGTATTTCTACGAACTGGCGTCGGCGCGTTTTGGATTTGCGTGGGACAAAGTACAAAAAACGCAGGCGTTTCATTTCAAAGGCGGACAGGGTGCCAAGACCGGCACGGGCGGTCACCTGCCGGGCAACAAGGTGCAAGGCAAGATTGCTGAAGTGCGGGAACTGCAAGCGGGCGAGGCTGCAATCTCACCGGCACGATTTCCAGATTGGACTACGCTCAGCCAGTACCGTGACTTTGCAGAAGAGGTCCGTGAGAAAACCGGTGGTATTCCTATCGGTTTCAAACTGTCAGCGCAACACGTCGAAAAGGACATTGATGCAGCGCTCGAGATCGGGGTAGATTACATCATCCTTGACGGTCGCGGTGGTGGTCCCGGCGCGGCGCCGCTCATCTTTCGCGACAACATCTCTGT
>JBATID010000104.1:0-5134 GCA_049667545.1 Woeseiaceae bacterium | reverse complement strand
GTCGTGGTTGACACCTTTCCCGCCGGGGACAACATGAGTGTCGAGACGGGCACGATCACGGGCTATATTGAAAACTGACATTGTCCTTACCAGCGGCCGCTCCTGGCCGAACTGAGAAGTTCGCCTGGAACCTGAACGAACGGCTGCTAACCGATGTAGCAGTCGTTCAGGTCGGTTGGTTTTCGTTACGAAATTGTTCGGCTGAGCGCTTTCTTGGAGACCCCTAACGCGAGGAGCGACCTAACCAGCAAATCTATAGATACGGTTGGGTCGCCTGCTTCCATTTTCGCGACCCGTGATTGGCTGGACTCAATTGCATTTGCTAGTTGAGCTTGCGTTAACTTCTTGCGGAGCCTCCGCTCCTTGAGTTTCTCGCCAAGGGCAAGCTTCATCTCGATGTACGCAGATTCCTCAGCCGAGAGGTCCAGGAACTCAGCTACCGTTCCGACCTTCCAGCCTTTCTTCGCCAACCTTGCTTTCTTACCCCTATCCATTGTCATACTCTCGTAATCTCGCCTTACAAATCTCAATAATTTTCTTCGGTGTTTTTCCTGTCTTCTTGGAAAAGACCTCCGCTATCACAATCGCGTCTGCATCAATGCGATAGACGATCCGCCAGCTCACCTTGTCGTCCGGAATGCGTAGTTCATGGCACCTTTTGCCAATCGTCGGCATTGGCCGGGAATGCGGCATTGCAATCTTGTCGCCACGCTGCAGGAGCCTCAGCAGGAATCCGGCTTGCAGCCTAGCCAGCCTGGGGAGCGGCGGTGATTTGACCTCACCGTATATCCAAACAAGTGGCTTATCCTTTGGACTCATCGTAGACGACACCATATGTCATAACTGACATACTGTAAAGGGTCTCGAAGGACCGCTTTGCCATCAAAAGCCGCCGATAGGCTAGAATTCACTGGAGCGGCTACTGAACCGATGTGTGGATTCTTGCGGGCTTTGGTCGTCCTTCCAACCTACGAAATTGGGTTGGAGGCTTCCATACGCAAAGTATCCGGTCGTTCGTTTTGAACCACAATGCCCGGGAGCCCCCAAGCATGAGTGCAGGCACAGCAAATCGCGCAGTTGTCTTTTCCATACTACTTACAGTAATTGCCGGCTGTGGCGGCGGGAACAATGCGTCGGCCCCCGATCCTGATACGAACCCGGTCATTGAAACACGGAGCGCGGACCTTCTCGATTATGTGGGCGGTTCGCTCCGGTATGTGCAGGCGTTTTCGGAAGGTTACTCAGTTCCTACCGCATCTGCCCTGAATCAGTTTGATTCGCTCGCCACCGCCCTCCTGAGTCAAGACCTGAGAACGGTTCAGCTAGCGGCCGGCGACTTAGGCTTTCGATTGTTCAGGATCATCGATAGCGGTGCCGGCAACAACGAATTATATTGTCTTGAGGAAATATCGCTGCGAGGACAAGGATTTTACTGTGTGGATTTTGACTCCTTGAACTCACACCATATTTCCGCACCTCACCCATTGTTCGACAGCCACACAAATACCGAGTCTGTGACGGTCATGCGCGCGACAGGCGCGCGATTCTTGTCGCTATCGTCGACCCATCGCTGCTCGAACGCGGCGACGTCGTCATGTTCAGGGACAACCTCGGTCTGCGGAGCGGCAGGCGCTTATAAGGTTTCGGACGCAGCGCACAACGTCGATTCTTTTTTCTATCACTTTGGCACGATTGTTCATGACCAAAGTACATCCACTCATACGATGCAGATACATGGGTGCGGTTCGACTGCTTGTCCATCGAATAATGATGACGGGGATATTGTTGCTCGATTGAGTGTGGGCACGACGGACAACTTGCCCGCTACGGAACTCGTCAATGTGCTCAATGCAGAACTGAATGAGAAACTGGCACCGCTTCAGTTGGGTTCATCATTGAGCTGTAGTGAGCCGTCCATGGACAAGCAGCTGTGTGGTACGACCAACACGCTTGGGCGGTATATCAACGGTCAATCAGACCCCTGCCAAAACGGTGCTACGGACTTTGCCAACTCACGGTGGCTGCATATCGAGCAGAACAGGAACATCCGCCAGGATGACGGAGCCGGGGATGGTGTAACTCCGAATACGCTGGTTGATGCAATAAACGATTCTTTTGACAGGCGCTAATACCCTGGGAGCGCGATTTCTGCTACTGGCCGTCCTGAGACAGTCGCCGGGTTCGCGCTATACTTTCGGCTACTGCTCCAAAGCCGACATCTGCCGATGCAAAATTGGTATGCCGTATAAGATTGAGTATGAATAACTTAAGGCCAATATTTCGTTTACTCCACATAGTTTGGCTAATTATTGGAGTAAGCATAACTGTTGTGCTTGTAACTTCAACAAAGGGACATCCGCCAGGAATCCTATTCGCACCAGTAGCGCTAGCATTATGGATAGCTGGTCATTTGTTACTTTGGTTTAGTCACAAGTTAGCAATACAAGGAAATAATTTAGCGAAAACAAGAGATGATGCTGGAGGAAAGTGGCCGCCGACGTTAATACTTCTTGCTTTCGTATTCGGGTGCGTATTTATTTTTGGATTATTTGCAATAACTGCCAAGGTGTTATTTGAACAAAACTGGCAAAGTAAGCTGCCCGTTTTTCTGGTTATTTGGCTGCCTCCATCAATATGTTTTGTAGGAATTTTATTGCGCCAAGCCTGGTCTCGAATTTTAGCGAGTGCTGGCTTTATTGCTGTTGCGTTGTTGCTTCTTTACCAAATGATTGAAAGCTTAGCTCGCAGTAATCGACACTCGGCTGTTGAATGGATCATCGGGATAGTCATATTGCTAATATTTCTTTTTCTTGGGCAACACATTTTCCGTTCTTCAAATATTAAAGCGTTTTATTCTAAATGATTGTTATTGGCCGCTCTGAGACGGTCGCCTGGTTCACGCTACGATTACCGCTGATGACCTAATCCAGCCGGCCAATTATCTCCACCAAAATGAACCTTTCGCCATGCACGGACTAGCCATTTTCACGCATGAACTTTGGACGGGTATCTCAAATGTCAGATCTTCAGCCTATGCGTTTGACATATAGACCGGCATCGCCAGAAGACGCCGAAGAATGCCTGGTCGCTCGGGGGAGGACGCGGCAAAACGCTGTCTCGGAAGAAAAGCTACGCTCCATTGGCGTCACAGCGGACTCCTGGCGAGAGAATATCCGCTCTGGTGTGCTGCCGGGTCACGTCTGCATCGTCGATGGGAGAATAGTTGGATTCTGCTTCGGCGCGCGTGAAACTGGAGAGATAGAAGTCGTTGCGTTGCTTCCTGATTTTGAGAATCGTGGTATCGGCCGAGAATTGCTGGACAGGACGTGCAAGGCGTTGGCAAAGCTTGGACACACCCGGTTGTTCCTCGGGTGCTCTCCTGATCCAACAAGCAGGTCTCACGGTTTCTATAGACACCTGGGATGGCGTTCGACGGGAACCTCTGACAAATACGGGGACGAGATTCTCGAGAAATTTGTCGAGCCATAGTCTTCTCTGACGGCTGCTCCCGGCCGCACTGTGTCAGTCACCTGCAGCTGCTAGAATCTTCTCCTGCTGGTCCCGGGGCGATCTTCGTGAGAATGGCAAATCAATGACCAATATTCGTTTCCGGCCGTATCGCGACGCAGACAGCCAGGCTTGCACCAACATGTTCGACGCAAATTGCCCGGAGTTTTTTGCCCCCAACGAGCGTCAGGAGTATGAAGACTTTCTTGAGGGCGCGTCCGGGGATTACGAGGTCTGCGAGGTCGATGGGAAGGTACTCGGCGCGTTTGGACCGGGTAGACATGGAGCTTCCGCTGTAATGGCCGACTGCGCCACAGCGGGAATTTTCTTTATGAGAAACAGTCGTAGGCAGTTGCGCGTATGGCGAATCCGTTCTCGACTGCCACAATACGCGCAACAAAAGATCACACTTGGAGAATTCGACGTGAAAGCAGCTCTTTCGATGCTCGCTACCGCCACTCTGGCCGCCGGCTTACTGCTTACCGTGGCGGCCTGCACCGACACAACCGAGGAAGCCGTGGACGAGAACCCAGCCCTCGCCGCCCCGGTGCCCGAGGGCATGATCCGCGGTACCGTGCTGGAGACGATGGACGCGGCCGGCTATACCTACGTCCTGCTCGATACCGCCGCGGGGCAACGGTGGGTCGCAGCACAACGGACACCGGTTGCTGTCGGCGACATCGTGCAGACAGACCAGGGCATGGCGATGCAGAAATTCACCAGCCCGTCGCTAAACCGCGATTTCGAAGTCATCTATTTCTCCGGCGCTTTGCAGAACCTGTCCACGACAACACTGCCTGCAGGGCATCCAGCCACGGCCCTGCCTCCTGACCACCCGACGACCACGGTGGCTGCCGGGACTATGATCGCCGATACGGCAGTTGCCGCGATCGAAGAAGACAAGGATATCGCCTGGGTATATGCCAACAAGGATTCACTCGCCGGCGAGCCAGTCAGCCTGCGCGGCAAGGTCGTCAAGTACAACGCCAATATCCTCGGCACCAACTGGCTGCACCTCCAGGACGGCTCAGGCAGTGCTACTGAAGGCAGCAATGACCTGCTCGTCACAAGCGCGGCCGCGGCCGCTGTAGGCGACACCGTGGTCGTCACCGGCAACATCGTCCTCAACAAGGACTTCGGCGCCGGCTACAGCTACGCGGTGCTGATGGAAGACGCCAGCCTCACGTTGGAGTGAGAGCCAACAGGCCCTTTCAACTCCACTGGTGCGGCCGTTCGTAAAACCCCATGAATACAGAGGTCGATGACAATATGTGGGCCTCATTCGGTCAGATTCGCAACCGTATTGTCGTCTTGCTTCTCTCCTGGCCATTCCTGGTGTCACTGGTTTTGTCATTTGCCTTTTGGAAATCCCCGTTCTCGCAGGCGCTGATAGATCTGATCAACGCCGTGACCGCAGCAAAAATAGGCCGCGTTGTCGACTACTCGGACATCCTTGCGTTCGCTGTAATTCCTTTCGCCTGGATCATCGAGCTTCGTCAAGAAGATGAACGGGTTTCTATTGCCAAGACCTGACTATAATCTGTTCGAAAGATTCCAAAGAGATCGAAAACGCGAAATGGGTGACATGAGTTCATGAGCATTTGGAAGAAGCATGTTGACGTGGCGG
>JBATID010000103.1:0-8113 GCA_049667545.1 Woeseiaceae bacterium | reverse complement strand
CAGTAAAGGAGAGCTCTGCAATATCGTAACCGAGAATGTCGCTGGCCTCTGCGTAGACTTTCCTGGCAGCGGCAAATTCGTGGTGCAGATCGCTGCCCATGCCCGCGTACTGGGATCCCTGTCCCGGAAACACAAACAGCACTTTCTCTTTATTCAAAGGCATCGATAACCTCCTTGGGTGCCTGTACCAGCTCAATCAAGACGCCTTCCCCTGCGATTGGGAATTCATCGTTTGACTTCGGGTGGATAAAACAAATGTCGAAGCCGGAAGCTCCCTTGCGAATACCGCCCGGCGCGAACCGTACGCCATGATTCTTTAGCCATGCCACCGCCGACTCCAGATCGTCGATCCACAGCCCGACGTGATTGAGCGGCGGCGTCTGCACCCGCGGTTTTTTGTCGGGGTCGAGTGGCTGCATCAAGTCGACTTCAACTTTCATAGGACCGGAACCAAGAGTGGCAATGTCTTCGTCGACATTCTCAGACTCGCTCTTGAACGTGCCGCTCAGCTCCAGACCAAGCGTATCGACCCACAGCTCGCGCAGGCGGTTTTTGTCGAGACCGCTCACCGCGATCTGTTGAATACCCAGCACTTTGAATGGCCGGTCACTCATCGATACCTCCATATTCGAATCGCAGTCTCATTGTTTGTGCCGATTGAGAAAGATCTCAAGCAATTGCCTTGCAGCAATAGTCGGCGGAATCCGACCTTCGCTGGCCGCAGCCTCCAGTGCCGGGATCTGCTCGCGCACTTCCGGGTCACTTTGCAACGCGGCGATGAGATTATCCTCGACGTCCGACCACATCCAGTCCTGGGCTTGTGCTGCACGGCGCGCGGTGAACTGGCCACTGACTTCCAGCATCTCGTGGTGGCGCAATACGATTTCCCAGGCCGTGGCAATGCCGTCGCCGTCGCGTGCAGAGCAGCATTCGACCTCGACCTTCCAGTTGGCCGAACGGGGATGCAGCAGCCGCAACGCATTTCGATACTCGGCCGCGGCCTGTCCGGCCAGTTTTACCAACCTGCCGTCGGCCTTGTTGATCAGAATAAGGTCGGCCAGCTCTACAATGCCGCGCTTGATGCCCTGGAGCTCATCGCCAGCGCCCGGCAAAAGCAGCAAGACAAACATGTCAGTCATATCCGCCACTTTCGTTTCGGATTGCCCGACACCGACTGTCTCGACGATGATGACGTCGAAACCGGCTGCCTCACAGAGAATCATCGCTTCGCGGCTACGCCGGGTGACACCGCCCAGCGTAGTGCCGGTTGGCGAAGGCCGGATGTAGGCCTCGCTGCGACGCGACAGCAACTCCATACGCGTTTTGTCGCCCAGAATGGAGCCGCCGCTGATCGCTGAAGAGGGATCCACGGTAAGCACGGCCACGCGGTGACCGGCATCGATCACATGATTGCCAAGCGCCTCGATAAAGGTTGATTTGCCGACCCCCGGGACTCCCGAGATGCCCAGCCGAATCGAGTTCCCGGCGTGCGGCAACAACCGCTCGAGCAGGGCACAGGCGCTGGCACGATGATCCTCGCGCGTGGACTCGATCAGCGTGATGGCCTGCGCGAGCGCTCGCCGGTTTCCAGCAATGACGCTGTCGGCCAGCGCGGCCGTATCCTGCGCCGAAAGAGGCTCGCTCTTTTGCGGCGACACTCGCGTTACTCCAGTTCCAGGATCTTGTCGCCGACTGCGAGGCTCGCGCCGATGTCGAAGTTGATTTTCGCGATGACACCGTCGCGTTCGGCATGCAGCGTATTCTCCATTTTCATAGCCTCGATGACAGCCAGCTGTTCGCCTGCACTCACGGCGTCGCCCTCCTTGACGGACAGTGACACCAGCAAACCGGGCATCGGGGAGAGCAGGAATCCCGACATGTCCGGCGCGACCTTGACCGGCATGTGGCGCGAGAGTTCGGCCGCGCGGGGCGTCAGGATGGTCACGTCCGCCCGACAACCACCGTGATAAAGCCGATAGGTTTGCTGGTCGCGCTCAACCTGGACGAAGACCTCGTCACCGTTGATGGTGCCGGTGAAGAGTTTCTGTCCGAAGGTCCAGTTACTGCGTACCGCGAAAGTGCTGTCATCGACGTGCACATCGTAACCGCCCTCTACGGGCACCACGGAAATCGGATAGTGCTGGTCCTTTATCACCGCCACCCAGTCTTCAGGGACGTGACGTCGGTGCCCGTTGAGTTGCCCGTCGATTTGCGCGGCACGATCGCGGTAGCTGCGCAGCATGAAGGCCGCGACCGTGATAATCGTGGTGGGCCTTTCAGGCAGCAATTCCGTCGGATCGAAGCCGTCCGGATACTCCTCGGCAATCATGTTGGTGCTCAGGTCCCCGTCGATGAAGCGTGGATGCTGTATCAACGCGGACAAAAAGCTGAGGTTGCTGGAGACGCCTCGAATCAAAAAGCGATCAAGCGCCGTACACATGCGGGTTCGGGCTTCCTCGCGGTCGGTGCCATACGTGATGAGCTTGGCGATCATCGGGTCGTAGAACATCGAGATTTCGCCGCCCTCATAGACGCCCGTATCCACGCGCACGTGATCGTCGTCCTCCGGCGGGCGGTAGTGCACCAGGCGCCCGGTCGAGGGCAGGAAGTTGCGAGACGGATCCTCGGCATAGACGCGCGACTCGATCGCCCAGCCGTTGATCCCGACATCCACCTGGCTGAGCGGCAATTTTTCGCCATCGGCAATACGGATCATGAGCTCAACAAGGTCGAGGCCGGTGATCAGCTCGGTTATCGGGTGTTCGACCTGCAACCGGGTGTTCATCTCGAGGAAATAAAAATTACGCTCTTTATCGGCTATGAATTCCACCGTGCCGGCCGACTGGTAATTCACAGCGCGAGCCAGCGCCACGGCCTGCTCGCCCATGCGTTTGCGAGTGGCCGCGTCGATAAACGGCGACGGCGCCTCTTCGATCACTTTCTGGTGACGCCTCTGCAGGGAACATTCGCGCTCATTCAGGTAGAGGACGTTGCCGTGGCTGTCGGCAATGACCTGGATTTCGATGTGGCGTGGCTCTTCAATGAATTTCTCGGCCAGGATACGGTCGTCGCCGAAGCTCGAACGCGCCTCGTTGGCGGCCCGTTCGAATCCGTCGCGGCACTCTTTGTCGTTGCGGGCGACGCGCATGCCTTTGCCGCCACCGCCGGCCGTGGCCTTGAGCATGACCGGGTAGCCGATCTTCCTGGCCACCTTGACGGCATGTTCGGCGTCTTTCAACGCGTCGGGGTACCCGGGGATCGTGTTGACGCCGGCCTCGTCGGCCAGCTTCTTGGACGTGATCTTGTCACCCATCGCCTCGAGCGCGCCGGGATTCGGGCCGATGAAAACGACATTTGCGGCAGCCAGGGATTCACAAAAATCGGCGTTCTCGGACAGAAATCCGTAGCCAGGGTGCACTGCCTGTGCGCCGGTGGCCCGGCAGGCCTCGATGATCTTGTCCTTTACCAGGTAGCTTTGCGCCGACGGCGGCGGACCGATGTGAACCGCCTCGTCGGCCATTTGCATATGCAGTGCGTCACGATCGGCATCGGAATAGACCGCAACAGTTTTGATGCCCATGTTGCGTGCTGTCTTGATGACCCGACACGCAATTTCACCGCGGTTCGCGATCAGGATTTTTTTAAACATCTTAGTGTCCTGCCTGGCTGGTTCGCATGATTTCAGAGCGGAATGTTGTCGTGCTTGCGCCACGGATTGTCGAGCTGTTTGTTGCGCAGCACGCCAAGCGAGCGACAGATGCGTTTGCGGGTAGCGTGGGGTGCAATAACATCATCGACATAACCGCGGCTGGCAGCGATAAATGGATTGGCAAATTTTCTTCGATACGCTTCGGTGCGCTCTGCCGTCTTTTCGTCGTCACCAATGTCCTGCCGGAAGATGATCTCCACCGCACCTTTTGGTCCCATTACGGCGATTTCGGCACTGGGCCAGGCGAGGTTGACGTCACCGCGAAGATGCTTGGATGCCATGACATCGTAAGCGCCGCCATAAGCCTTGCGCGTAATGACGGTTATTTTGGGAACCGTCGCCTCGGCGTAGGCAAACAACAACTTTGCGCCGTGCTTGATAATGCCGCCGTGCTCCTGTGCGGTTCCGGGCAGGAACCCGGGCACGTCGACGAACGTGACAATCGGAATGTTGAATGCGTCGCAAAAACGCACGAAGCGCCCCGCCTTAATCGACGATTTGATGTCGAGGCAGCCCGCAAGCACTTTGGGTTGATTAGCGACGATGCCCACCGGATGGCCTTCCATGCGGGCAAATCCGATGATGATGTTCGCGGCGTGATCGGGTTGCAGTTCCCAGAACTCGTGATCATCCGACACTTTGTTGATCAGCTCCTTCATGTCGTAGGGCAGGGAAGGGTTATCCGGCACCAGCGTGTCCAGCGACATTTCCATGCGATCGCCTGGATCCGGCGTGGGTCGGTACGGGGCCTTCTCGCGATTGTTAGCCGGCAAGTAGTTGATGAATCGTCGCACCATCAACAGGGTTTCCACGTCGTTTTCATAGGCGCGATCGCAGACACCGGAGACCGTGGAATGCGTCACGGCGCCGCCCAGGTCCTCCGCCGTCACCGTCTCGTGAGTCACCGTCTTGACGACGTCGGGTCCGGTGACAAACATATAAGAGGTATCTTTCACCATGAAGATAAAGTCGGTCATGGCTGGGGAATAAACGGCACCGCCGGCGCACGGGCCCATGATGACCGAGATCTGCGGGATGACCCCGGAGGCCAGCACGTTTCGTTGGAATACCTCGGCGTAACCGCCCAATGACGCGACGCCTTCCTGGATGCGGGCGCCCCCCGAGTCGTTCAGACCAATGACCGGTGCGCCGACTTTCATCGCCTGGTCCATGAGCTTGCAGATCTTCTCTGCGTGCGCCTCTGACAGCGAGCCGCCGAATACGGTGAAGTCCTGGCTGAAGACAAATACCAGCCGGCCATTGATCGTGCCGGTTCCCGTGACGACGCCGTCTCCGGGGACCTTCTTATCGGCCATGCCGAAATCGATGCAGCGATGTTCGACAAAGGAATCCCATTCTTCGAAGCTGCCTTCATCAAGCAGCAGCTCGATGCGTTCACGCGCGATCAGTTTACCGCGGCCGTGCTGGACGTCGATCCGGTGTTGGCCGCCGCCGAGGGCGGCAGCTTTACGTTTTTCTTCGAGTTCTTCGATTATTTCCTGCATGTTCCATCCTTACACTTTGCGCCTCAGGCTTTCAGCCGGCGCTCTTGAACGATGCCGAGTACTTCACGGGCGGCCTCCAGGATATTGGTTCCCGGCCCGAATAGCGCGGACACACCGCAGGCCAGCAACTCATCGTAATCCTGCGGCGGGATGACCCCGCCACATACGACAATGATGTCGTCAGCGCCTGCCTTTTTCAGGCCATCGATAACCTGCGGGACCAGCGTCTTGTGTCCCGCGGCCTGAGAAGAGATACCGATGATGTGTACGTCGTTTTCGATTGCCTCTTGGACCGCCTCGTCCGGCGTTTGAAAAAGTGGCCCGATATCCACGTCGAAACCGACATCGGCAAAGGCCGTGGCGATCACCTTGGCACCGCGATCGTGTCCATCCTGACCGAGCTTGCAGACCAGCATGCGTGGCCGGCGACCCTCCGCTTTTTCAAATTCGACGACTTGCAGTCGCACCGCGGCAAATTCATCATCGTTCTCGTACATGGCGCCATACACTCCCGTAACTGCCTGGGTGACGGCGCGATGCCGTCCGTAGACTTTTTCCAGCGCGTCGGAAATCTCGCCGACCGTGGCCCGCGCGCGAGCAGCGTTGACGGCGAGCTCCAGCAGGTTACCGGTTTCCTTCTCGGCGCTCTCAGTCAACGCGTCCAACGCCCTGTTGCAAGCCGCCGCGTCCCGGGTGCTGCGTACTTCCGAGAGGCGCCGCATCTGCGACTCGCGCACGGCCGCATTGTCGATACTCAGAATGTCGATGTCAGGTTCTTCGGCTTGTTGGTACTTGTTAACGCCAACGATGGTCTCTTCGCCGCGGTCGATACGCGCCTGGCGCCGCGCCGCAGCCTCCTCGATGCGCAGCTTGGGCATGCCGGACTCGACGGCCCTCGTCATGCCGCCCATTTCCTCGACTTCGTCGATCAGTTTGCGTGCTTCTTTTGCCAGCTCAGCGGTCAGGCTTTCCACGTAGTAAGAACCTGCCAGTGGATCCACGACTTTAGTGATGCCAGTTTCCTCCTGCAGGACGAGCTGGGTATTGCGGGCGATACGTGCCGAAAACTCCGTTGGCAGCGCGAGGGCCTCATCGAAGGAATTGGTGTGCAATGACTGCGTGCCGCCGAAGGCGGCTGCCATGGCCTCGATCGTGGTGCGCACGATGTTCGTGTACGGGCTCTTGGCGGTGAGACTGACGCCAGAGGTTTGACAGTGCGTGCGAAGCATCAGCGACCTGGGGTCCCTGGGCGAAAACTTTTCTGCCATGAGTGTCGACCAGACCAGCCGCGCGGCCCTCAGTTTGGCAACTTCCATAAAGAAGTTCATGCCGATGCCGAAAAAGAACGACAGGCGTGGAGCAAAGGCATCCACGTCGAGGCCACTGTCGATCGCGGTGCGCACATACTCGATACCGTCGGCGATCGTATACGCTAATTCCTGGGCACAAGTCGCACCGGCTTCCTGCATGTGGTAGCCGGATATGGAAATGGGATTGAAGCGGGGCATGTTGGCCGAGGTGTAAGCAATAATATCGGACACGATTCGCATCGAGGGTGCGGGCGGATAGATATAGGTATTGCGAACCATGAATTCCTTGAGGATGTCGTTCTGCAGCGTTCCGGCCAGCTTTTCTGCAGCCACCCCTTGCTCTTCAGCCGTGACGATATACATCGCCATGATTGGCAACACTGCACCGTTCATCGTCATAGAGACCGAAATTTCATCAAGCGGGATATCGGCGAACAGAATCTTCATATCGGCGATGCTGTCGATGGCCACGCCAGCCTTGCCGACATCACCGACGACACGCGGGTGGTCCGAGTCGTACCCGCGATGCGTCGCGAGATCGAAGGCCACCGAGAGACCCGTCTGCCCTGCCGCGAGGTTCTTCCGGTAAAAGGCGTTGGATTCTTCTGCGGTGGAAAAACCGGCGTACTGACGTACGGTCCATGGGCGGCCCGCGTACATCGTCGCCCTGGGCCCGCGAACAAAGGGGGCAAAGCCGGGCAGTGAATCGAGGTGCGCGAGTTCTTCGAGATCTTCGGCCGTGTACAGCGGCTTGACCGCGATGCCCTCGGGTGTATTCCAGGCCAGTTCCTCGGGCGACTGGCCTTTGCATTCTTTGCTGGCGAGCGATCGCCAATCGTCAAGTAACTTCTTCGGAGGCTTCTTCATTTCAGTTCGTGTTCTTCATCAACGCTGTGCAAGCCACAGAACCCCTAATAATCAGGGACATGCAGAGTATACGACAGGCCAGCGGCCTATTATCGGGAATTGCCAGCCTGGCTTCCATTACAGAAGATTTGACAGTACGCTGCGATGCGATCTGGGCAGCAGGATGAGAATCGATTTCTATGATTACCAGAATTGTCAGAATGCAGTTCAGGAAAGGAGAGCGCGAGGCGTTCCTGGAGATATTCAACGCGTCCAAACACCGGATTCGGCAATTCGAAGGGTGTCAGCACTTGTGCCTGTACAACGAAGCCGGTCATCCTGAAGTCTTCTTCACATACAGCATCTGGACATCGCCAGCGCACCTCGATGCTTACAGGAATTCGGAGCTGTTCCAGGCGACCTGGACCGAAACAAAGGCTTTGTTCGCTGACAAGGCACAAGCATGGTCCGTAGAGGAGGTGGAAACAGTGGGTGCCTCCTGAATTTATTCTGCCTCAGGATGTAGACATTTTATTTAGTACAGTTCCAAGCCATTCTGGCTTCGCGTTCGCGTCATATGAGGCATAGTTATTTGTGACCAAAACAGACACGTGCCCGACACACCCCGATTAACACCACCAATCTGGGTTGCCCTCCGAAGGCGGGGGTCACAGGGACAGTCGAGCGATCGGCCTTCGCGTAAATGGTGAGGAGCCAGATATCACCGTTGTCCAATCGGTTGA
>JBATID010000102.1:0-4377 GCA_049667545.1 Woeseiaceae bacterium | reverse complement strand
CAGCGCTACATCACGGATACCGACCTCGTGCCGGTCCTCGACGCCCCGGGCGGCTGAGTAACGCCATGTCAGCAATCGACAGATACCTTCAGGAAGCCCTGCAGCAAAACTCGTCGGACCTGCATTTTGTGTCCGGTGATCCGGTGCGAGCGCGCGTGCACGGCGAGCTCAAGATCATCATTGACGAGCATCTGACGACTGACTTCGTTGAGCAGTGTGTCTTCGAAATCATGGACGGCACCACGCGAAAAAAATTCGACGCGCACGATGGCGCCGACTTCGCTTACGAAATACCCGACGTGTCGCGCTTTCGCGTCAACGCATTTCGGCATTTAAATGGTATCGGCGCAATCTTCCGCGCAATTCCGTCGACGGCCATGACGCTCGAAGACCTGAAAATGCCACGAGTCATACATGACCTTTGCAAGCACACGCAGGGCATGATCCTGGTCACCGGAAAAACCGGCTCTGGCAAGTCGACGACCCTGGCAGCCATGATCGACGCGATTAACAGGCGGATGAAGGGTCACATCCTCACCATCGAAGATCCGATCGAGTTTGTGCATCAGGCGCAGGGCTGCCTGATTAGCCAGCGCGAAGTCGGTGTGCACAGCCCGAGCTTTGCCGAAGCCTTGCATTCGGCGATGCGCGAAGACCCGGACGTCGTCCTCGTCGGCGAGATGCGTGATCTCGAAACCATCAGCGTTGCCGTAACCGCGGCCGAGATGGGCATTCTCGTCATGGGAACTCTGCACACCAACGGAGCTGCACCGACCGTGGATCGCATCATCAACTCGTTTCCGGCCGACAAGCAGAGTCACATTCGGACGATGATCTCGACATCCTTGCGCGGCGTAGTGTCACAGCAACTGCTGCCGACTTGTGACAAGCCTGGACGCGCGGCAGCGCTCGAAATCATGATCAATACGCCGGCGGTATCAAATCTCATTCGGCAAGGCAAAATCGATCAGCTCGAAACGGCGATCCAGAGTGGTGGCAACGTCGGCATGAAAAGTATGGACGGTGCTTTGCTCGAACTCGTGGAACAAGGCCGTGTGTCAGCTCTCGAGGCCTACCAGCAGGCCAACAATAAGACGCAGTTCGAGAAGCTCAAAGACACCGACTAGAAAGGCTGTGGCATAATCGCGGCCATTCAACGTCCAAAGCCGCCGACCATGCCCGAATCCAGAAAACTCCTCGTCACCAGCGCCCTTCCCTATGCGAATGGGTCGCCGCACATGGGGCACCTCGTTGAATACTTGCAGACCGACATCTGGGTACGCTTCCAGAAGCTGCGCGGTCACGAGTGCCTGTATGTCTGCGCGTCGGATTCCCACGGCACGCCGATCATGCTCAAAGCGCGTGAACTCGGCATCACGCCGGAGGCACTAACCGAAGGTTATTCAGCCGAATTCGTCAACGACTTTCGCGACTTTGGCATTGAGTTCGACAACTACTACACAACGCACTCTCCCGAGAACGAAGCGCTGGTCACCGAGATCTTCACGACGCTGCGCGACCAGGGCGATATTTACACACGCACGATCGAACAGGCCTACGATGAAAAGGAAGGCTTGTTTCTGCCAGATCGATTTGTTCGCGGCACCTGCCCGCGATGCAAGAGTGACGATCAGTATGGCGACGCCTGCGAAGTCTGCGGCGCCACCTACACACCGGAGGACCTCCTTGACCCGGTTTCCGTGCTGTCGGGCACGACGCCTGTCAAACGCGAATCTGAGCACTATTTTTTCAAACTGAGTGACTACGAAGAGCGCCTGCGTCAATGGATGAGCGATGCGACGCTTGACAAGAATGTGCTGGCGAAGCTTGAGGAATGGTTTGCGGCTGGCCTGCGGGACTGGGATATATCGCGCGACGCTCCGTATTTCGGCTTTCAGATTCCTGGTACCGAAGACAAGTATTTTTACGTCTGGCTGGATGCGCCGGTCGGCTACATGGCAAGCTTCATGAATCTGTGTGCGCGCCGTGATGACCTGGCGTTTGACGATTACTGGCGACCGGGCAGCGACGTCGAGGTTTACCATTTCATCGGCAAGGACATCATGTACTTTCACACATTGTTCTGGCCGGCCGTTTTGCAAGGCGCCGGTTTCCGTACGCCAACCAGCGTTTTTTCGCATGGCTTCCTGACGATTAACGGGCAAAAAATGTCAAAGTCGCGCGGCACGTTTATCAAGGCCCGCGCCTATCTCGATAATTTGAACCCGAATTTCCTGCGCTATTACTACGCGGCGAAACTCGGTCCGACGATCGAAGATATCGACCTCAATCTCGAGGATTTCAGCGCGCGCGTGAATTCCGATCTCGTGGGTAAGCTGGTCAACATCGCCAGTCGCTGCGCCGGCTTCATATCCAAGAACTTCGACGGGCGCCTCGCGGAGCGCCTGCCGGATCCTGCGCTGTTTGCCGAATTCAGCGAGAACTCGGAAGCCATCGCCGCCCACTACGAGCGCCGCGAGTACTCCAAGGCGATGCGCGTGATCATGACGTTGGCTGACAAGGCAAACCGCTATATCGACGACAACAAGCCGTGGCAAATGGTCAAGGACGAGGCGCGGCGTGGCGATGTTCAGGATGTTTGCACCCAGGGACTGAACCTGTTTCGCAGCCTGATGATCTACCTGACGCCGGTATTGCCGGCGGTGTCCGCCGACGCACGCGGCTTCCTCAACGAGGATAACTGGCGCTGGCAGGACGCCAGCACGCCGCTGCTGGGCACGACAATCAGGAAATTCAAACCGTTACTGCAACGCGTGGAACCCGCCCAGGTTGAGCGCATGCTGGAGCAATCCATGGAGAATACCGCTGTGCCCGACGCCAAGCCGCAGGACAGTTTCATCAGTATTGACGACTTCATGAAAGTCGATCTGCGCATTGCACGGATCGAAAATGCCGAACCGGTCGACGGCGCCGACAAACTGCTGGCGCTGACGCTGAGCCTGGGCGATACGAAGCGACAGGTGTTCGCCGGCATCAAGGCCGCTTATGAACCGGCAGCACTGATCGGACGCCACGTCGTTGTTGTCGCTAATCTTGCACCGCGCAAAATGCGGTTCGGGGTTTCCGAGGGAATGGTATTGGCATCGGGTCCGGGTGGCGAGGACATCTTCCTGCTGTCGCCCGACGAAGGTGCGACGCCGGGCATGCGTGTCAAGTAATTCTCCCAATAGTCGCGTGGCCGAAATGATCGCATGACTGAAATTGTCGTCATCCTGATCAGCACCGTTCTGGTCAACAATTTCGTATTGGCCCGGTTTCTAGGGCTGTGTCCGTTTCTCGGCGTTTCCGGCAACCTCGAAGCGGCCGTCGGGATGTCGCTGGCAACCGCATTTGTCCTGACGTTGTCTTCGGCGACGGCCTATCTATTGCACCAGTATGTGCTGGTGCCGCTGCAGCTTGAATACCTGCGCACGCTGAGTTTTATCCTCGTTATTGCCGCCAGCGTACAGTTCACCGAGATCATGGTGCGACGCCTGAGCCCGATGCTTAACCAGGTCCTGGGGATTTACATTCCCCTGATCGCCACGAACTGCGCGGTACTTGGCGTGGCGCTGCTGAACGTACAACAAGCCAAAGGCTTTGTGCAGTCTGTCTTTTACGGGTTCGGCGCATCGCTGGGATTTGCGTTGGTCCTGGTGCTGTTCGCTGCCATTCGCGAACGCCTCGAGGTTGCCGATGTGCCGGCTCCTTTCCGGGGTGCGGCGATTGCATTGATGACCGCGGGACTGATGTCGCTTGCCTTCATGGGCTTCTCGGGCATGGCCCGGCCCTGATGGCGGCTGATGATAACTGCCGTCACAACCATCGCCCTGATCGCCCTGCTCGCAGGACTCGCCTTGAGTTTCGCGTCGCGGCAACTGCCGTCGAACCAGGGCGACCTCGTCGACTCGGTCAATGACCTGTTACCGCAGACGCAATGCGCACAATGTGGCTACCCGGGCTGCCGCCCTTACGCGGCCGCGATCATAGAGGCGCGCGCTGACATTAATTTGTGTCCGCCCGGCGGGCAGGCAACCGTGGAGCGCCTGGCGAAACTGCTGGGCAAAGACGTGCTCCCACTCGCGAAGGCCGTACAGCCAGCTGTCGCCGTCATCGATGAAAGCGCCTGCATCGGTTGCATCCACTGCCGCAATGCGTGCCCTGTCGACGCCATCGTTGGGGCACATCAGCTGATGCACACGGTGATCGAAAGTGAGTGCACGGGTTGCGAACTTTGTGTCGCCCCCTGTCCGGTCGACTGCATCAGCATGCGGCCGCTCGCATGACCGCAGCGACCTATGACCTCGGCAAACTGCACGGTGGTCTGCGCCTGCCGGGACACAAGAACTTATCGACCGCCACGCCGATACGCAACGT
>JBATID010000101.1:0-15199 GCA_049667545.1 Woeseiaceae bacterium | reverse complement strand
TTCGGGGTTTTCATCGTCTTCTCCTTCGGTTAAAACACTTAAATACAGAGCGTTGCGAGATATCACTGTACCCCATTCATTACAGTGACCCAGCCGCACTCCTCATTTCTTGCCTACATCTTCCGGTACCTGCACTATCAGTACTGGAACCGGTGATTTTTTTGCCAGCGACCGTGCCGTACTGCCTATCACGCGGTCGAGGAGCGAACTTTCCGTGTGCGCGCCGACTACAACGAGGTCGGCGTTTTTCGCAGCGATCGTTTCGAGAATCCGCGTCTCCGCGTCGCCTTCCAGAACCAGGACCTCACTGACCAGTCGGTCCCATGCCTCCCTGCAAACCGGCTTAAGGCGCTCCTTCACCTGCTTGGGAAACTCCGCCAGGGCCTGTTGGTGGGCGTCATGCAGCAGTTCGTGCAGACGCCCTTGACCGGCATAACCTTGCAGGAGCGTCTGCTGCTTGCGGTTCAGCGTTTCGATAACGTGCACTGCGATGATCTTGGCATCCAGATGCTTCGCCAGCGTGCAGGCGTAGCCAAAGATATAAGGGGCGTGAGGGCCCAGTGAGGTGCAGTAGAGTATCGTTTTTATCTTGGGCAGCATGCCGGTATCCAGGTATTGTGAAAGCTAGGTTGCAGTCGCCAGGCCCGCGGTTTCGTCGCGTTTGTTACGAGCTTTTTGACTGATGTAAACGATGGCGACCAGCACCAGGCCGGCACCGTCAGTAATTAACGTCGGCCAGTACAGCAGTACGGTTGCGACCGCCAGGATGAGCCACTCGATCAGGTTGGTCTTGCGGATGAAATAGCCCATCGTCAAGGCAGAGAAGGCCAGCGTCCCGAGTACCGCCGAGAACATGGACGATGCGACTTTGGTCGGTTTGGCTGACATTTCGGCAACCACGGCACCGGTCTCCAGGTATCCGCCGCCGACAACCGTGAATTTCTTGATGATGCCGTCGCGGCTGGCAGTGATCTCGCGGATCTCCTCGCCGTCCATCACCTTCAAAACAGGATCGCCAATCTCAACCGTATCGCCAGGGCTCGCCTGGACCTCGAGGATCATGGCTCCCATCATCGAATCGTTGATCTCAGGCGCCAGCAGCGGTTTTCCTTCGAACAGGATCTGCGGCGTGAACGCGAACAGCAGCGGCACCACGTACAACAGCTTGGCGAATTTGAACGCGGTCCACCCGGTCTTCCACGGGTCTGAACCCGCGATCGCGGCCCCCGCGTAGGCCGCCACGCAGACCGGTGGCGTGATGTTGGAGTCCTGGCTAAACCAGTAAACGATCATGTGCGCCGCAATCAGAACCACGCCCATTTCCATCAGCGGTGGTACAGCCAGCACGGCTACGATCAGGTAGGCGGCGGTAACCGGCACGCCCATACCGAGCACCAGCGATGCCAGCGCGATCAGCAGGATCGCGAGTAGCAGGTTGCCGCCGGCGGCGGAAATGATGATGTCTGAAAACTTGAGGCCGATGCCGGTCAGGGAAATCGTGCCGACGATGATGCCGATGACGCCCACCGTCGCGCCAATGATCAGCGTATTGCGAGAACCGGTTTGAATCGCCTCCCAGATTTCCTTCGGCCCCATGCGGGTTTCTTTGCGCACCCAGCTGACGGCGATACAGGAGAGTGTTGCCCAGAATGCCGCGAAGCCCGGTGAATAGCCCATCACCATCAATATTGTAATGATCACCAGCGGCAGCGAAAAATACCATTCGCTCTTCAGCACCTCGGTCCAGTGCGGCATGTTCGGGTCGTCGATGCCGCGAATGTTGTGCTTCTTGGCTTCAAAATGAATCATGCAGAAGACCGAGTAGAAATATAAGAGCGCCGGGAAGATGGCGATCAGCATGATGTGCGAGTACGGCGTCTCCGTCAGTTCGGCCATAAGAAAGCCGCCAGCGCCCATGATCGGCGGCATGAACATGCCACCGATTGACGCCGACGGCTCAATGGCTCCGGCTACGTGTGGCCGGAATCCCGCGCGTTTCATCAGGGGGATCGTGAACGCGCCGGTTGACACCGTGTTGGCAATCGCGCTGCCTGACACGGAGCCGAACAGGGCAGAGGCGACGACCGCGACTTTTGCGGGGCCGCCGGTGCTGCGGCCGGCGGCCGCCATCGGCAAATCGATAAAAAAGCGGCCAGCGCCGGATTTGTGCAAAAAAGCACCGAAGAAAATGAACAGGATGACATAGGTGGCCAACACGTTGGCCATGATGCCGAATACGCCATTGGTCGTGAGGTAAAGGGATGTTGCCAGACGCTCCACGCCGAAGCCGCGATGCGCGATCATGTCGGGAAAATACGGCCCGAACAGTCCGTAGATGATCAGGACTAAGCCGATCAGCGTCATCGACCAGCCAAGTACACGACGGCAGACCTCGAGCGAAATCAGGATACCGGCGACGCTGATGAGTGCGTCGAGCTCCGTTTCCGCACCGGCCCGATAGTTCAGCGCTTCAAATTCATTGATCCAGTACCAGACCAGCACCGCGCTGGTGATTGCGAAGATGATATCGGTCAGCACCGGGCTTTGTGGATACTTCTTCAGTACCTGCTGATCGATGCCGAGCAGGGCGCCACCGACGATCGGTGCACCCAGTGCGATGAACCAGAGACCGCCGCCCATGGAGCCTATCGCGGCCCCTGCGCCCGATGCGCTCCACGCATCGCCGAACGCGACCAGCGCCTCGTGGAACGTCGCCACGTCCGGGAAGAAGAGCAGGGCACTGGCCGTTGTAGTGACCAGTGCCCCGACGACGAGCGCGAGCAGGTACTTGTACCAGTTGTCGCCGGAAGGGTAGAGCAGAAACACCAGGACAAACGTGATCAGAACATAGATGCCGCGGTGGTACTGGGTAGCAACGCTGGCGAGGCCGGCGGTGTAAAAGTAGAACAACACCATGCCGCCGCCAAGGATGGCCACTAACCAGTACCAGAAGCCCTCAGGACTCCGGCCGCTGGCAGCATCTTTCTCGAGTAACTCCTGGACTTTTAGCTTTTGTTCTTCGTCCAGTACGTCGAGTTCGTTTTTGTCTGATGCTGTCATCCAGGTATCCCCCTTCCTGAACCGCTAATACATGAGCCGTCTAACGGGCCATTTGTGCCTCTGAAATCGTCAGGCCTTTGCCCTTCCAGAAGCTTTCGGCGCCCGGATGTATGGGCGTGACGATTCCGGCGAGGCCTTGTTCGACCGACATGGATTTGGCTGTGCTCTTGACCTTAACCATGTATGCCAGGCCTTCCTTCGAGTAGACATCGGCCAGCGCGGCATCCACGACCGCCGGTTCTACGTGTTTTCCGGCAACCCAGAGCGCGGAATCCTGGAATGATGCGACGTCATAGTCGACGCCGGTATAAGTGCCCGCAGGAATCGTCAGCATCGTGTAGAACGGGTAGTCATTGAAGAAGCCCGCTTCCTGGCCGGCTTCGACAACGCTCAGGATCTTCACTTTGTTGCTGGCGGCGGCCTGAATTACCGATGAATTCGGGAAACCGGCGAAAACCCAGAATGCGTCGATCAGGTTGTCACCCAGCGCCGAGGCTGCTTTCGAATAACCCAGGAACTCGACGTCCATTTTGTCCCACAGGCCGAGCGACGTGAAATAGCGCTCCGCGGCACCGGCCGCTCCGGAACCTGCACCACCGACGGCGATACGTTTGCCTTCAAGGTCTGCAACCGCGTCGATGCCGCTGCCTTCCTTGACGATCAGGTGGGCAGGAGCGCCGTACAGGTACGCCATGGCGTAAACGTTCTTGTACTCGCGGGTATCGTTGGTCAAACGGCCCTCGCGTGCAAGGAACGTGTCACCCGAATAGACGATGCCAAAATCGGCTTCGCCGGAATTCACGCGCCGCAGGTTTTCCAGCGAGCCTGCCGAGGCCGTGTTCGACACTTCGACGCCAGGGATATTCTTGGATAAACGGATCGCGATGCCGTTCGAAAAGTACTGAAAAGTTCCACCTTCCGGACCGCCGGAGAATGACAGGCGGTTGGTGCTGGCAGGAGCCTCGGCCTTCGGCGCAGCAGCGGCAGGCGCGGTTGTTGCCTCTTCCTTTTGACCGCAGGCAGAAAGCAGTATCAGGTTCAGCGCGATCGTACCCAGTGTCAGAAACCAGTGTTTACGAATAGTGCTCATTTTCCAATCCCTCTTGCAGATAGTTGTGGTGGTTCGGGGATCCTGCATTACCATGAGTCGTGGTCAAAGGCGGCCGGCTGCAGTCAACAGGTGTCATTGGCCGGCATAAACCAATGCATATGACGACGATAATCGAGCGTTAGGCAAGCCCCCCCTGTGGACTTTATTAGAATTATGCTTTTTCGATCTTTTTTATAACTGACTGAGTCAAGAATGACACTGTGTGATGTACTTATTCAATGGTACTTGTACCAGTATACGGTGCGCCGCCAAGAACCGTATAACGATATGAAAAATATAACGTTTTTTTGAAAAATGCAGTAACTTGTGCGACGTTTGTCAGTCGCTCGTAAATTGAACCAGGAGCAGATTAGTGAAACATGCCTGTTTTGAAGTCGACATTCGCGACGAGGTCGCGCACTTAACGCTGAACCGCCCGGAAAAGCGCAACAGCATGATCCTGAAGTTCTGGGATGAGCTGCCCGCCATCGTCAATGACATTGACCGCGAAGTGAAAGCCCGCGTGATCGTCATATCGTCGACCGGACCACATTTCACGGGTGGGCTGGATGTCAACGAGTTTTTCAATGCCGGCAAGGCAGGTGACAGTGCCGAGCGCGCGCGCCGCATTGCCCGAGGCGCGGAGTTTCTGCAGATGGTCCGCAGGATGCAGGCGACGTTTTCGGCGCTGGAAAACTGCCGCATGCCGGTCATCGCGGCAGTACAGGGTGGTTGCATTGGCGGCGGTGTTGATATGGTTACCGCCTGCGACATGCGTTACGCCACTGCGGATGCATTTTTCTGTGTGGAAGAGACCAATATCGGCATGACGGCCGATGTCGGTACCTTCCCGCGTCTCGTCAAGCTGATGCCGGAGGGCCTGGTTCGTGAACTGTGCTACACGGGCAGACGCCTGCCGGCAGCCGAGGCCGCGGCGGCTGGACTGGTCAATCGTGTGTTCGAGGACCAGCAAACGATGCTTGACGCAGTCATGGAGATAGCCGCGGAGATCGCCAGCAAACCGCCGCTTGCCGTGTACGGTTGCAAGCGCATGATCAACTATTCGAGGGACCATTCGACGGCGGATGCGCTTGACTATGTCGGCACATGGAATGCCAGCATGTTCCAGCCGGAAGAGATCAAGGAGGCAATCACTGCGCGCCTGCAAAAGCGGCCCGGGGAGTTTGTCGACCTGCCGAAAATCAAGCCAACTGTCGCGTAGCCTGCCACCTAAATGAGCAATGCCGGCCCATTCAGCGACCAAGTTGTCTATAATCGCAGGCGCTCCAACACTCAACAATAACCAGGGGAATAACTATGAAAAAGTTTTTAGCGGTATCTATGTCCTGTCTCTTGCTCGGTTACGGTGTGTCCGCGCACGCAGACAGCGTTGCTGAGTCCTGGCTGTGTGAACTGAAAGACGACAAAAGTATTGAAGACGTACAAGCGATCAATAGCAAGTGGCTCAAGTGGGTGAACGAGCGTGTCGAAAACGGCGTCGTTCGCAGTGCGGTTGGTACTGCAATCGTCGGGAACGCGGAAATCTTCATGTTTGTCGATACCTACCCGGATCTCACCACCTGGGCGGCTGTGAAGAAAGTGCTGGATAGCGAGGAAGGTAATGCACTCGACGGCATGTTTGCCGACGTCTCAGAGTGCAGCTCAAATCGCCTTTGGCGCATGCGCGACACCAAATAACGCCAGCTATCGGTTGTGGTGGACGTGCTTCGCCACACCAGATGAAGCAAAGGCCCCTCTGGCAGGGGCCTTTTTTTGGCCTCGGCCGGCGAAATCGGGCTGCCGGAATGCCCGGCTGTCTCAAACAGGCAGGTGCTGCGAAAATGCCCGTAATGCCCTATTTTTTGGTCGTTTTTTGACTAATGTGTGACTTTCAACACGGTCGCTGGCGCCTGTCTGGTTAAACTGTGAGTCCCGTTTTGGTGGACCAAGAGCACGAGCGGTATCGGCCTGGTTTACCTATTTACCGCGGAGCGGTGCCGAAACGTGTCAAGTCTGACCAAGAAAAAGGTGGCTACTACCGAGCTTTCGCTTGGCATGTATGTTGCGCGTCTCGACCGCCCCTGGCTCGAAACGCCATTCCTTTTTCAGGGTTTCCCGATAACGAATACCGCGGATATCGAAAAGCTCAAGCAATACTGCGAATTCGTGTACGTCGACCAGTCCCTGTCCGCAACGACACCCGGCGCGCGGATGCGCCAGCAGCCGGTGTCACTGTCCAACGAAAAGAAACCAGGGTTGGTGGGTCGATTGCTTGCACGGCTAATTCGTTCGGCTGGCGTCGGCAGCAATCAATCGAATGCTGTCTCCAGTCAAACCGGTGGGCCGGGCGGTGTTTACCACGATCAGGTGAGTCTGATCGACGAACTCGGCAGCGCGCGTCAGACGCATGACAGAGCGCAGAGTATCATCAGCGAAATGGTGTCAGGGCTGCGGACAGGCGGACGCCTGGAACTGGACGTCGTGCGAACAGTTGTCGCGCCGATGGTCGATAGCGTGCTGCGTAACAATGACGCCCTGGCATGGCTATCGCGATTACGCTCCAAGGACGATTATAGTTATGGCCACTCGATCGCCACCTCGGTTTACACTATCGTCCTCGGCCGCCATATCGGTTACAGCCGTGAAGAGCTGCATCAAATCGGATTGGGCGGACTGCTGCTGGACATCGGGAAGACACGGCTGTCGGCGGACCTGCTGAAGAAAAAAGAGACGCTGACCGACGAAGAGTTGTTACAAGTACGAAGCCACGTCGGCCATAGCATCGACATTCTTGAAAAAACTCCAGGCATGGATCCCGTCGTCATCGAAATGGTACGCACTCATCACGAGCGTCGCGACGGCAAAGGCTATCCGCACGGCCTGACAGGCGACGAGATCCCGATGTTCGGCCAGATTGGTGGTCTTTGCGACGCCTTCGATGCTATGACATCGGTGCGTCCGTATGCTGACACCTTGTCTGCGTACGAGGCGATGCGCAAGCTGCTGGCCGTCGCCGGGACGGAATTCAAGGCAGAACTGGTTGAGCAGTTTATTCAGTGTATCGGCATGTTCCCGACCGGCAGCCTGGTCGAGCTCAGCACGGGCGAAATCGGCATTGTTATTTCGCAGAACAAGTTGCGACGTTTGCGACCCGTTGTCATGGTAATACTTGACGCCAGGAAAAAGCCGTTGCAGAAGTTCAAACGCGTCGATTTGCGCGATGAAGTGGAAGACGAGGACGGCAACCTCTCCCTCTGGATTCGCTGGGGGCTTGAACCGGGTGCTTACGGTGTAGATCCCTCAGACTACTATTTGTGATGATTTGAAATGCTGCGAGCTATCAATGAATCGATCATCGAACCATCCGACCAGTCGCGCTTTCTGGATAAACTGGCTGGAGTTCTCGAGCGGGTCACGCGTAGCGGCGATCTGACGGGCCTGGTGATCGTCAAGTTGCAGGGTTTTAATCGAATTGCATCTCGGCTTGGCTACAAGGCCAGCGATGCTGTTCTTATGAAATTCGGCATGAGCCTGACCTCGATGAGCAGGAACAACTCTTCGGCCTATCGCATCGGTGAGCACAAGTTCGTCCTCATTCTCGAGGGCCTGAAGAACGACGGTCATGCTGTACTGGCGGCGAACAAGATCGAGCGCATGGCGAGGGAGCCGATTCCATCGCCGGATGGTCATGTCACGCTTGATGTGGCGATCGGTATTGCATTATTTCCTGAGCAGGCGGAGACGGCGGAGGCACTGATGCAGCGTGCCGAGCTGGCGTTGGCCGCCGCCGTTGAGAGCGAGGCATCGCACGAGATATATAGCCCGGGGATCACGAAGGAAATCGCGAGTCTGTGGGGCATGGATGGCGAGATTATATCCGCCCTGGAACACGATGAATTCGAAGTGTATTACCAGCCCCAGGTTTCTCTCGCTGAGAACCGTCCCATCGGTGCAGAGGCCTTGTTGCGATGGAACAGTCCTCGACGTGGCTTCGTGCCGCCGGATATTTTTGTCCCGATCGCAGAAGTGGCGGGATCCATCCGGTCGCTAACGTGGTTCGTTCTGAATACGGCGCTGCGGCAGAGCGGCTTCTGGACGAAGCGATGGCCGAACCTGAGGGTATCGGTCAACCTGTCGGCTATCGATATCCGCGATCTGGAATTCGTCGATGTCATTACCGAGGCGGTTGGCATGTGGGGCGGTGATTACAGTCGGCTTACGCTCGAAGTGACTGAAAGTGCCATCGTCGCGGATCCGGAGACCTGTTTCGCGCGGCTTAGCGAGCTGCGCGAGCGCGGCGCTCTGATCTCAATCGACGATTTTGGCACCGGTTATTCGTCATTGTCACATTTCAAGAATATTCCCGCCGACGAACTCAAAATCGACAAGTCGTTTGTGGCGGCGATGGTGCACGATAAGGCCGACGAAAAAATTGTCCGCTCGATCATCGACCTGGCACATGACTTCGATATCAAGGTCATTGCCGAGGGTGTAGAGGATGCTGCTACAGCGTTGATGCTGCGCCACATGGGATGTGACTTCGGGCAGGGATTTTATTACGAAAAGCCCGTCCCGCACGAGCAAATTTCTCGGTGGCTGGAGAGCTTCGAGTCTTCTTAAGCCGCATCCAGCTCGACGCTCATTAGCGTCAGTTCATCGCCCGATATGACCTGCGTTCGATATTCGCCGCACGCCGCACACAGCAGCCGGTTCGCAGTGGCCTTTGATTCGGCATTACATTGACTGCAACGCACAACAATGTCGGCAGATTCCATGACCAGCTCCGCCTCGGCGGCAACGGTGTCGGCGGCCGCCATCGGGTAGGCCTGCCGCAGCAGCTCCGGCTCAACGCCCGAGAGCGGGCCGATGCTCAGCACGATTTTGGTCACGCGCAGAGCATTCTTCTCGGCCGCGATTTGCTCGACCTGTTGCATCAGCGACAGGCAGACAGACAGTTCGTGCATCAGGATGCACGCAGGCCGGTGAAGAGGTCACGGCGAGTGACGGTGCGCTCATTGCGTGGCGGTTTCATGAGATCACTTAAAACCCCGAGCGCCAGTTTGCGCGCGGTTGCCTGATCGCTTACCTCCACAACATCGCGAAAAGCCACTGCCGAAAGGTAAGTGCCCAGTATCTTGTCGTGAGAGACCGCAAACTCGATGCGCCGGGACGGGAAGTTGATCCTCGACGTATCACCTTGCTTGCTGTTGGACCAGGTGTCGACGCGGGGCAGCAAAATGAGATTCATAAACCACGGCGTAATCAATACACCGAGTTGATGGCCGCAATATTCCTGAAAACCGACCGCTTCGACCTGCAGCGCCTTGTTAACGATCGGCAAGTCGTGCATATGCTCAACGTAAATCGTCTCGAACTGCCGCACCATTTTGACGATGGTATCGGTCATATCAATCGTTCGTTCGCATGGCAACGGCCGGTTCCGCACCAAGTGGCTTCAAAATCGGTTTGTCCATTGGATGATAATAACGCACCTGCCTGATGCCAGCGTAACCATAAACCCAACTTGCGGCAGCCGGCCTGGGAACGGCATAGTGTGCTGTATGGAATTATTCAGTCAAATGCAACGTTGTACCCGGCCGCGGCATTACCCGAGCCCCGAGAGAAGCGCGTGAGTGCTCTCGCGGACTTTCTGGCAGACACGCGCTCGGTCGTGGTCTTGAGCGGTGCCGGCGTCAGCACCGCATCAGGCATTCCCGATTACCGCGACCGCGATGGCCAATGGAAGCACGCGCAACCGATTCAATTTGGTCCCTTCGTGCGCGGCGAGGACACGCGCAGGCGTGATTGGGCGCGCAGTTACGTAGGCTGGCAACGATTCTCGGCGGCCCGGCCGAATGCTGCTCACCAGGCCCTTGCTGAACTCGAGAAGGCGGTCAATGTTGATACGCTGATTACGCAGAATGTCGACGGCCTGCATGCCATCGCGGGTAGTCGCAACGTTATCGAGTTGCATGGCGAATTGGGCAAAGTGCGTTGTCTTGGCTGTGACTCAACAACACCGCGGGCCGATTTTCAGCAACGGCTGCAAGCCGAGAATCCGAACTGGCATGCCGACGTGTTTCGCTACCACCCGGATGGAGATGCCGAACTGGCCGAAGACAATTACCGCGATTTTGTTGTTCCTGCGTGCCTGGAGTGCGGTGGCATCATCAAGCCGGATGTCGTGATGTTCGGCGAGACCGTGCCCAAAGACCGTGTCAGCAAAGCGATGGCAGCGGTGGAGCGGGCTGGCGCGCTCCTGGTCATCGGTTCATCGCTAATGGTATTTTCCGGATTTCGTTTTGCGCGACTGGCGGCCGCCGCAAAAATACCTATCGCGATCATCAACCAGGGCCGCACGCGGGCGGACGACATTGCGTCACTCAAAGTTGACGACGACTGTGCGACGGTGCTTGGCACGGCGCTCGAGTTGCTGACAGCGCCAACCTGATGCGCCTCTTTCAAGGAATAAGCTGATGCTAATCGTTCATCATTTGGAAAACTCCCGCTCACAGCGGATTTTGTGGTTACTCGAAGAGCTGGGCGTCGAGTATGAGATGCAGCGTTACGGTCGCGACAAGCAGACCAGCCTGGCGCCGCCGGAGCTCAAGTCGATCCACCCGCTGGGCAAAGCGCCAGTGATCGTCGATAACGGCGTGACCGTTGCAGAATCCGGCGCGATCATCGAATACCTGGTGAATACATACGACGACGGGCGACTAAAGCCGCCGGAAACCGCCGCAGAAGGGCTTTCGTATACTTACTGGCTGCACTATGCCGAAGGCACATTCATGCCCCTGATGATTATTTCATTGATCCTCGGCCGCATCGAAACGGCGCCGATGCCGTTTTTCATCAAGCCGGTTGCCAAGGGTATCGTCAGCAAGGTGCGTGACAGCTACCTGGATGCCAACGTGCAGACTAATCTCGAGTTCATCGAGCACACGCTGGCACAGTCGCAGTGGTTTTGCGGCGACCGGTTTACAGCGGCTGACGTACAAATGAGTTTTCCGCTGGAGGCCGCTGAGGTACGGATCGAGCTAGCCAATAACTACCCACACATCGACGCTTTCCTGCAGACGATTCGTGCAAGACCTGCGTACAAGATGGCCCTGGATCGGGGCGGGCACTATGAACTGATGGGCAGTCGAAGCGACTAGCACCGCCCGTCACGGATAAACCGGATAACGAAATTCCGGAACCACCACTTTGTAATACGGCTGCAGGAACATAACGATATCGTTCAGCTCCTGTACCGTCATGAACTGGTTGTAGACGTACATTTTCGACACGCCGTCCACTGACACGACGTCCGTCGCATAACCTGTCGCCAGCTTGTGCGTCGGGTTAATGATGGACGTTACCAGCTCACCGTAGGTCCGTACCTGCGTGACCTCTCCGCCAAGCTCGATGTACGGCGGTTCTTGGCCAGGAATGATCGCCAGCTGTTCGCCTTTTATAGAGTGGCACTGGTGGCACTGCATGTAGAGAAAGGCCTCGCGGCCAGCCGCGGGGTCGCCGTCTGGCAGTCGAAAACCGCGCGTTGACATGATGGTGTCCCGATCACATCCGCTTAGTGCCAGGACAATCGCCGTCAACACGAAACCCACAATCAGACGTGCTTTCATAACAAGCCTCCCTGCGAAGCAGAGCTTCTGCAAGCTGCTATTCATCCGTAACACAAAGGGGAATTGCAGGTAATGCGGGAAACCCGCAGTCGTGGCCTAAAGTCGTACCTTGTTGAGCCGCAGTGCGTTAGCGATGACCGAAACAGAGCTGAAGCTCATCGCCGCTGCGGCGATCATCGGGCTCAGCAAAATGCCGAACGCCGGGTACAGGATACCGCCGGCGACAGGTACACCGATGGCGTTGTAGACGAAAGCGAAAAACAGGTTTTGCCGGATGTTTTTCATGGTCGCGTTGGACAGGCGGCGTGCCCGCAGCAATCCCCGCAAATCGCCTTTCACCAGCGTAATGCTGGCACTTTCCATCGCGACATCGGTACCGGTGCCCATGGCAATGCCGACGTGAGCCTGCGCGAGCGCCGGCGCATCGTTGATGCCGTCGCCGGCCATCGCGACCGTGTGGCCCTGGTCCTGGAGCTGCCTGACATGCTGCGCTTTCTGGTCCGGTAGCACCCCCGCCACGACGTCGTCGATGCCGAGCCTGGTGGCCACGGCCCGTGCCGTGGTTTCGTTGTCGCCGGTCATCATGATGACCTGTACGCCGTCTTGGTGCAGCGCGTCGATAGCCGCTCTGGACGTTTCCTTTATCGGGTCGGCGACGCCAATTAACCCGGCCACTGTGCCGTCAACGGCGACAAACATGACTGTCTGGCCGGTGCCGCGCAATTCTTCGGCACGCTCACCCAGTTTGCCAGGCGCAATGTTGTGCTGCTCCAGCATGGCGAGGTTGCCAAGCACTACCGAGCGGCCATTGACGCTTCCCTTGACGCCCATGCCGGTAACCGATTCGAAATCCTCGACGTCGCCCGGCCGTGCGCCGCGCTCGATGGCTCCATCGACGATGGCGTTGGCCAGTGGATGCTCGCTGACTTTTTCCAGCGTCGCCGCGAGCCGCAGGAACTCCGTTGGTTCAATGCCACCAGTGGACTCGAAGTGAACGAGTCGCGGGCGGCCCTCCGTTAGCGTGCCGGTCTTGTCGACGACGAGCATGTCGACCTGGCGCATGATCTCGATGGCCTCTGCATTCTTGAACAGCACGCCGGCCGTGGCCCCTTTGCCGGTCGCGGTCATCACCGACATCGGGGTTGCCAGCCCGAGTGCGCAGGGGCAGGCGATGATCAGCACCGCGACGGCGTTGATGATCGCGTAGGCCATCGCCGGCTCGGGACCGATTGCAGCCCAGATGACGAACGTAATGACCGACGCCAGGATAACGGCCGGTACGAAGTAACCGGCGACGACGTCGGCGAGCTTCTGGATGGGAGCACGGCTGCGCTGCGCCGTGGCGACCATTTGTACGATCTGCGCCAGCAGGGTTGCTGCACCAACTCGCTGCGCCTTCATTACGAAACTGCCGATGCCGTTGACGGTGGCACCGATCACGTTATCGCCAATGCTCTTGCTGACGGGCATCGGTTCGCCGGAAATCATCGACTCGTCGATGCTGCTCGTGCCGTCTATAATTTCACCGTCGACCGGCACTTTCTCGCCAGGCCTGACCCGCAGGCGGTCTCCGATCCTGACGTCCGCGAGCGGTACGTCGCGTTCGGCGTCATCCTTGCCAATCAGGCGGGCCGTCTTCGGAGCGAGACCGAGTAACGCGCGAATGGCGGCGCCGGTTTGACTGCGGGCCCGCAGCTCGAGCACCTGTCCGAGCAGGACCAGCGTGATGATCACTGCTGCTGCCTCGAAATAAACGGCGACCTCGCCGTGCATATCCCGGAATGACACGGGAACGACAGACGGCATGAGGGTCGCAACAACGCTGTAGCAATAGGCCACGCCAGTGCCTATGGCGATGAGCGTAAACATGTTCAGTGAGCGGTTGACGAGCGATTGCCAGCCGCGTTGGAAGAACGGCCAACCGCCCCAGATGACGACCGGTGTCGCAAACAGGAGTTCGAGCCAGGTCTGCGTCCGCGCGGACGCCAGCCACTCGAACGTCAGGCCCACCATGGGGCCCATCGCGAGCAAAAAGACCGGGATCGTCAGCGCGGCGCTGATCCACAAGCGGCGCGTCATGTCGGTGAGTTCCGGGTTTTCCGCTTGCTCGACGGTGACGTTGACCGCTTCGAGCGCCATGCCGCAAATCGGGCAATCGCCGGGTTCGTCCCGCACGATCTCAGGGTGCATCGGGCAGGTGTACCGTGTCTCGCTGAGCAGCGATGGCGGCGATTCAGACTCGAGTGCCATGCCGCATTTCGGGCAGGGCACGGGCTTGTCTTCGCGGACCTCGGGGCACATGGGGCAGATGTAGGGGCCGTTGCCTTGGCGTGCGCCATGGTCGGCTTCTTTGTCGCGATCCTTGTCGAGGTAGTGAGCCGGATCAGCTGCGAACTTGGTACGGCAACCGCCGCAACAAAAATAATAATCCGAGCCCGCATGTTCGAAGTGATGTTCGGATGCGGTGGTGACCGACATGCCACACACTGGATCCTTCATGCCGGCCTCGGATGTGTGACACCCGCTGTGCTCGTTAACCATTTTTTCCCGGTACCGCAGGCCTCAAAGGCCCTTGAAAATTTTCGCCGAAATGATGATGACGCCGTCCGCGTCGGCGGCAGCAATGTCGTCGGGATTGACGTCGGCATTGATAAATCGGCCCTTTTTGCCGCGCACACCGAGGCCGCGTTTCTCGCTTTTGCGCGGACAGGAGTGCAAGGCAAAGATCGCCAATGGCACTTGTTCAAGTTCGACGGTATCCCGGATGGCACCGTTGACGATGATTCCCTGCCAGCCGTTATCATGGGCTGCTCGCGCCAGATCGCCGCCGACCATTGCGCATTCGCGCGAGCCGTTGTTATCAACCAGCAGAACACGCCCCAGGCCCGGCCCTTTAAGTGCCGCCGAAACCAGTGAGTTATCGTTTTCGGTAGCGATAATCTCGACGGGCCCCAGGCAGGCACGCTGGCCGCCGTATCCCGTGAAGCGCGCCGATATCACTATGGCGTCGTCATACGCGTCGCAGAGGTCGGCTGTTAGCGTTTGCACAGGTTCGTCTTGCATAAACCAAGGTTACGACACGAGGGCACGCATTGCGACGATGATTTTTCCTGGCGGTGGCGGGCCAGCGCGGCGAGGGCTAAACTGTGAGCCCCAAACGCCCATACGCGGCACAAAGGCAGGGAGAGAATAATGAATGATGTGGCAGGTCTGGTGCTACGGTCGTCGTTGGGCGCAGAGCTTTCAGAAGACGATGCGGCGGTCCTGGGGGGGCTGATGGCAGTTCGCGAACTGGCCGACGGTGATTACCTGATCGAGGCGGGGGCCACCGACAATTCGCTGCACGTGCTGCTCGAGGGCAAGCTGGAAGTCGTCAAGCACACGGGTGCCGGCGATACCACGAGTCTCGCCGTCCTAAGAG
>JBATID010000100.1:0-3344 GCA_049667545.1 Woeseiaceae bacterium | reverse complement strand
AGATGTCGTCATCCGGGTTGCGCCATCCGGAGCCACCCTTGGCTGTCAGCACACCGATGATTTTGAAAGCGATCGACCGGACCTGCAGTGTCTGGCCAACCAGCTCGGAACCCTCTGCATCCAGCATATCGGGCACCTCGGCGCCCAGCACGACAACACGCCGGCGCGCCGCCTCGTCAGCCGCATTGAACATGCGTCCGGCAGCCATCTGGAAACCATGAACATCAGGGTAGTTCGGCGTCGTACCGATCGTTTGCAGGTTCAGATTCTTGTTGCCGTACTTTGCCTGGTAGCGATTGCTGATTTCCGGGACCACGGCTTCGATGTGTCGTGAGCTTTCCAGCAGTGCCTTCGCGTCATCCGTCGTCAGCGTGCGCTGGTTGCGCGCCACACCGCGACTGAACCAGGCCGAGGACTGGATGGAGAGAATATCGCCGCCGAGTGCCGCCATTTGTTCATCGATGGCGCGTTGTGCCCCGGTACCGAGTGCCACCATTGTGATTACGGCGCCGACGCCGATGATGATGCCGAGCATGGTGAGCATCGCACGAAACAGGTTGCCACGAATCGATAGCAGTGAAATACGAATGGTCTCCGTCAGCAACATTAGCGGCTGATGCCCGGAACGCCACCGATGCGCCGGTTGATGAAGTTCTGCAGATCCTGCTGCGTTTCCACGAGGTGACTGCTCGGCAGGACCAGCACCCTGTCAGACTCATCCAGTCCGCTAATGATTTCCACGCGATCGAGATCCGTCACTCCGGTGCGAACTTTGCGCACTTCCTGATTTGCGTTGTCCATGACGACCCAGAATTCCCCACCGAAACGGTAGTCGGTCGACCCTTGTCGTGCACCGCGCTGTGCCTGGCTACCGGTATTCTTAGACACTTTTCGCGGCGTGCCCTGTTCGGATGCATCGCTCAGCGCAGCCATGATCTCGTCCTCCGATCGACCCAGAATCTGCGCCGTCGATTCGATATCTCTGCCAGTGCGCAGCGCCATTACAGGAATGGTCAACACATTTTCGCTGCGCGCGATCGACACCTCGACTTCCGCGTTCATGCCGGGCAGCAGCAGCCCGTCAGGGTTTTGGATCGACACCAGCACAGCGAACATGGTGACGTTTTGCTCAACCACTGCCTGCGGCTCAACCTTCAACACTTCGCCGGGAAAAGGCTGGTTTGGATAGGACGCAACCGAGACGGTCGCCAACATCCCCGGGCGAATCTTGCCGATGTCGGTTTCATCGACAAGCGAACGGATTTGCACTTCGCTGAGATCGGCCATCTGCATTAGCAGGGTGCCACCGGCGAAATCCTGCGTCGGCGAGGAGATGACCTGCCCCTTCTCTACCGGTTTGAAAATGACGGTGCCGCTGATCGGCGCACGAATATCGGTATCGTCGACGGCAATGCGCGCGTTCTCCACGCTAACTCGCGACGTCACGACCTGGGCTTCCGCGTTGGCGAGGTCAAGGACCGCCTGTTCGAGATCCGCCTGTGTCAGTGTGCCCTTCGCCCGCAGCGACTCGACGCGTTGCTTTTGCGTCGTCGCAATGCCGCGGCGCGACTGTGCGGCTTTCAATTCGGCATTGGCCTGATCAAGGCGATTGCGAACTGTGCGCGGATCAATACGCACCATGAGCGTACCGGCCTCGACCATGTCGCCCGTTTCCACCAGCAGCTCAAGCACTTCGCCAGAAGCTTTCGACTTGACTTCTACCGTGGCGAGCGGCTCGACCACGCCGGCAGAGCTGACGGAAACCTCGACTGTGCGTCGCTCGACGCCCGCCGTGTCATAAATCGGGCCGCTCTCGTCCTCCTTGGCGCAGGACACCAACAGCACGCAGGCAAGCAGTACCAGGCATTGTTTCATAAGGAATTTCTCGAATCGGCACTTTTCGAATTGGTATCGCTGACAATGTCGCCGTCACTGAGCCACACGGTGCGCTCCGCGTGGTCTGCAACACTCTGCTCATGCGTGACGATCATCAACGTATTGCCCTTGGAGTGCAGCTCATCGAACAAATTCATTATTTCGTCACCCGTTCTGGAGTCCAGGTTACCGGTAGGTTCATCTGCCAGGAGTATGCTCGGGTTGGTAACCAGTGCCCGCGCAACGGCGACCCGTTGTCGTTGCCCGCCCGACATTTCCGACGGCCGGTGCCGCATGCGATCCGCGAGGCCCACCGTTTCGAGTGCTGCGGCCGCGTGTTCGTCGCGCGCTTTCCTCTTCATGCCACTGTAAATCAACGGCACCTCGACGTTCGCGAGCGCCGTCATCCGCGGTAACAGATTAAAAGTCTGGAACACGAAACCGATTTCGCGGTTGCGGACCCTTGCCAGCTCACGGTCAGTCATCGTCGAGACGCGCTCGCGGCCGAGCCAGTACTCGCCAGCAGTGGGCCGATCGAGACAACCAATGATATTCATCAGGGTCGACTTGCCGGAACCAGACTGCCCCATGATCGCCAGATACTCGTTCGGCCTGACCTCGAGATCCACACAACGCAGTGCGTCGATATGGCCGCCGCCCATTTCATAGCGACGCTGCAACGCCTCGAGACGAATAATCGTCTCAATCCCGGTCGCTGCAGTCGCGGCGGTCTGGCTCAAGGCAGGCGCTCTTATTATTATCAGGGCGGCGTATTAGAGCATGGTTCACACGGCCTTTTCGAGAAGATCCTTCGAGCCGGTTCGTCCTGTGTCACGGGTCCGCGCTTTCGCCCGGTACATCGCCTGGTCCGCCTCGCGCAGCAGGCCCGTCAGGGTCGTGGCGTTTTTTGGATATAGTGACAGGCCAATGCTCGCCGGACAGTGCAGTGTGCGGCCGCCAATGACGTAGGGCTGATCCAGCGCCTCGGTCAGCCGTATCGCCAGTTTCTCGGCAATAACCTCGTCAACATCCGGAACCAGCGCGACAAACTCGTCACCACCTGGCCGACCGATAATATCGCCGCTGCGTAGCGCCTTGCCAAGCCGCTGCGCCACGAGCTTTAGAATCTCGTCACCGGCATTATGGCCGTGCTGGTCATTGACTTGTTTGAAGCCATTGAGATCGACAAACAGCAACGCACCGTAGCCCTCATCACCGCCTTTCGCCAGGCGTTTCGTCGCACGGCTCTCGAAGCCACGTCGATTGAGTACGCCCGTCAGCGAGTCCACTGCGGCATTCGTCTCCATTTCCATTTCTATCGCTTTGCGATGCGTCGTCTCGACGAACGTCACGGCATAGTCCTGACCGACCGGCTCGCAGATCATGCGCAGCCAGCGACCGTCACCGCTGTCGCTCTGCATCACGTCGATATCGAGGCTCCTGCGCGCGGCAATGGCGGCCTTGAACTG
>JBATID010000099.1:0-10758 GCA_049667545.1 Woeseiaceae bacterium | reverse complement strand
CCCACGCCGGGCGCGGGTGGCGCGCCGCCGACCCGTCGGGTCAACGGCCTGACCGAGGTTGCTCGTCAGGATTCTATAAAAGCAATATTCGTAAAGATCGATGTCGCCATCGATTTCGATCATGCGGGTGGCCAGCGACACCAGGTAGCTGAGCTCCTGGGAGGGTCGCGATTTTAGCGCCGGAAAGGCGATCCCGAGCAGTGGCAGCCGATACTCTTCGCCGGTCTCGCCCAGCTCCGCATAATAGCGCTTGAGTAGTTCGGCACGATTGGCGCCCAGCTGTTCCCTGGCCAGTGACAGCTGGCGATCGACATGCCTGCCGGTCCTGTCGAGTATGAGTGCGATGGTCAGGAAGTAGGCGAACTCGGCGGAGTGTGCGGCGGCATAGAGTGACTCGGGAATCGACTGCCGCAGATGCTGTGCATACTCGATATGCTCGCTTTCGGGCTGACCGACCGAGTCCGCAATGGACTCCGGCAAAACCGCTGAGCCGCCGCTGGCGAGGGCGGTCGTGATGTCGCCTGCGAAACCGGCCCGAGCCGCATCCGGTGAAGCGCGGTTTCGATGCAGTCGCGCATCGACCGCGGGATAGTCTTTCTCCCGAAAACCAGGGTCCAGTGCCTGGATGCGCATGATTAACGGCGGGTGTGTAGCAAACAGGCTCGAGTAACGCGCGCCGGTGCCAAATAGCATGTGACTGACTTCTTCCGGGTCCGCCGACTTGATCATGGAACCGGCGCTGTAGCCGCCGATTTTCTTCAGGGCATTGGCAATGCCGTCGCTCTGTCGCGTGAACTGTACGGCCGATGCGTCAGCCAGGTACTCACGTTGTCGCGACACGCTGGCTTTGATGATGCGCGCAAAAAACACACCGATCCCGCCGAGAACAACGAGGCCCAGTCCGATAATCAGCACCGCCGGTGTGCCGCGGTCGCGCCGGCTCGAGACGATACTCGTGTGATAACCGCCGCGGACAATCAGTCGACCGATGAGTCCGAGCACCATGATGCCAAACAAGACGCCCATCAGCCGAATATTGAGACGCATGTCGCCGTTAAGCACGTGGCTGAATTCGTGCGCGATCACACCCTGCAGTTCGTCGCGATCGAGGATTTCCAGCGTGCCACGCGTTACCGCGATAGCAGCGTCACTGGGCGTGAAGCCGGCCGCGAACGCGTTGATTCCGCTTTCCTCCTCAAGTACATATATTTCCGGTACCGGCACGCCCGACGCGATGGCCATCTCCTCGACGACGTTGCGCAGTCGGCGGCGCAGCGGGTCCTGGGTATCGGCAGGCACCAGGGTGCCGCCCATGCTGGCCGCGACGGGACCCCCGCCCGTCGATAACGCGGCCGTCTTGAACATACTGGCACCCAAAATAAAGAGCGTCGTCAGCAGCGCCGTGCCGATCAGTATGGGTGCTTGTTGAGTGGCGACGTCGCCCAGCGAATTGCCGTAGCCGGCCGCAGAAAAGTTGGCCAGCGAAAAACCAACGATGGCCGTGATGCCAAGGACGATCAGTATCGTGGCAATAATGTAAGCGGCGACCAAGCGCCGCGTCGCTCGGCGAGCCCGGTCCTGCGCGTCGAAAAAATTCACTTACGGTCAGGTAAAGGAAACTTCTGGCGTCGCGCGTTTTTCCTCGCCTTCGATTTCAAGGAAGCTGGCGAGATCGAAGCTGAACGAATTGGCAATCAGGTTGTTCGGGAAATTCTCTGCCGTGTTGTTGTAGCTCAGCACGGCGTCATTAAAAGCCTGACGGGAGAACGCGACCTTGTTTTCTGTGCTCGCCAGTTCTTCCTGAAATTGCATCATGTTCTGATTCGCCTTCAGATCAGGATAGGCTTCAGCAAGCGCAAACAGCCGACCCAGTGCGCTGCCCAGGGCACCTTCGGATGCACCCAGCTGCTTGATGGCCGCGGCATTGGCGGGATCTGCTTTCGCTTTCTCCAGGCTGGAAACGGCCGCAGTACGTGCGGCGACAACGCCTTCGAGCGTCTCTCGTTCGTGTTTCATATACCCCTTGACGGCTTCCACGAGGTTAGGGATCAAATCATGGCGTCGAGTCAGCTGCACATCAATCTGCGCAAAGCCATTTCTGACGCGGTTGCGCTCATTGACAAGCCGGTTGTAAATACCGATCGCCCAGAACACAATCGCAGCTATGATGCCGAGGAAAATGAGGAATGAAGTCACTTTGGCGCCCCTTTCTGTATGGTCTATGCATGAAGCATAACCCCGGGTTACTGCCAAAACTAGCACTACTGCTGATGCTCGTGCCTGGCGCATCGGCACTGGCGGGGTGGCTGGGTGATGCCCGACCCATGATGGGCACCGAGGTCAGCGTTTATCTCTGGAGTGACGACGAGGAAGCGGGTCGTCGGGCGCTCGAGGCGGTGTTCGCGGAAGTTGAACGCATTAATCGCCTGATGAGTACCTACCTGGAAGACAGCGAAATCTCGCGAGTCAATCGCCTGGCGGCAGAGCAGCCAGTGCCCGTTGGCGAGGAGCTATTCGGACTGATCCAGCGCTCGCTCGACGTTGCGGTGCTGACGCGGGGCGCCTTTGATATCACTTACGACAGCGTCGGCCAGCACTATGATTTTCGCGCGCGTCAACGTCCTGATGAGGATACTGTCATCAAGGAGCGAGAAAATATCGACTATCGGTACGTCCAGTTGGACAAAGGTGCCAGTAGTGTCACGTTTTTGAAAGACGGCGTGCGTATCAATCTTGGCGGCATTGCGAAGGGCTACGTCGTCGAACGCGGCGTGGATATCCTGCGCCATGCCGGTATTGCGAACGCGATCGTCACTGCAGGGGGCGACTCGCGGCTGCTGGGTGATCGTCGCGGTCGTCCTTGGATGGTTGGAATTCGCGATCCCCGCAGTGACGACGCGCAGCAAGTAGCGATTTCGGTGCCGCTTGCAGATGAGGCGATATCGACGTCCGGCGATTACGAACGTTTTTTTGACGAAAGCGGCATTCGTTATCACCACATCATACGGCCGAGCACCGGTGCGCCGGCCACAGGCGTGCACAGTGCGACGGTGTTTGGCCCTGATGCTGTGATTACCGATGCGCTATCGACGTCGGTTTTCGTGCTTGGCGTGGACAAGGGAATGACGCTCATCGGGACATTACCCGACTATGAGTGCATCGTTATAGACGGCGGCGGCAGCGTCTACTACTCTGGCGGGCTGCAAACACCGGCGCAGGCCGGCACCGAATAACGGTGTCGAAAACAGACTGTCGCCGAAAAGAGACATTTTTTCACTTTAAAGTCAGCCGCATATGCCTAATATTACGAACCGACAGACGCTGTCGGTGCGCCCACGCCGGCAAATATTTGACATAATGCGGTCGGGTACCACAAGAATCGTGTTCTGCAGCGCTTACCCCGTCGATGCAAGAAGAGAGCAGGGCATTTGTGACGATTATCACGGCCCCACGACAGCGCGGCTGTCACCATGCCGCTTCACCTGTTGCCGGGCACGGTCTCGTGCAGCCCCTGGCGTCAGCCCGAGCCATAGTAAGGAACGGAATAATGCAGCGATTTAGACTTTTCGCCGGACTGATCTTTTGCGCCCTGGCAGCAATCAGCCTCGCCTCATCGGACCTCGCCGGGCAGCCGGCCCCCGATTTCGCGCTCAAGAGCGCGAGCGGGGAGAATCTCCGGCTCTCCGAGTACCGAGGGGATGTCGTAATGATCAATTTCTGGGCCACCTGGTGCGGTCCGTGCCGCCAGGAGATGCCGCTGCTCGATGAGCTCTATTCGCGCTATCAGCGCGTGGGATTCAATCTGCTGGGTGTCAACATCGATGACGACACCGGGCGGGCCATGAAGATGATTGATGAGCTCGGAGTGACCTTTCCGGTGCTTTTTGACTCAAAGAAGGAAGTCAGCAAGCTGTACGACGTCGAGGCAATGCCGGTCACCGTACTGGTTGATCGCGAAGGCAGGATTCGGCACGTGCATCATGGCTATAAGCCTGGCTACGAGGACAAGTACCTCGACCAGATTCGATCGTTGCTAAGAGAGTAAAGACGTGACCCAAGAATTCATCAGTTACCTGGCAAGATCGATCGTTGCCACTGTGCTCGTCGCATTCGCTGGCACGTCTATCGCGCAGGAAGCGGCACCCGTCGATACAGACCGGCCCGCGCAATCGCGCAGTCTTGACGCGGAAGTGCAGGCCTTAAAAAACGAGGTCCTTGATCTTAATCGGGACCTGTTTCTACTCGAAGAGGACCTGCTGTTTCCAGCGAATTCGCAGGTGGCGTTGTTCGTTTCAATGGATGTCGGGGTGTATTTTGAGCTTGATTCCGTGACTGTCAAGATTGATGGCAAGGAAGTCAGCAACTACCTGTACACGGCGCGTGAGGTGGATGCGCTGATTCGCGGTGGCGTGCAGCGTTTGCACATGGCCAATCTCAAGACCGGTGAGCATCAGCTGGTTGCCGTGTTTACCGGTAAAGGGCCGCATGGCCGCGACTACCGGCGCGGCGCGACGATGACGATAGACAAAGGTATCGGCGCCAAATACGTCGAGCTGAAAATTTCCGACCGGGTACGCCAGCAGCAGCCGGAATTTGTCATCAGGGACTGGGAGTGACCGTTGCCGCCAGGTCGCTCATTGTCTAACTGGATCTGCATCTGCGTCGGTCTGCTTGCCGCCAGCGGGGCAGCCAGGGCCGAGTCCGTCGATCCCGGCCCGATTGTTGTGAAAGAGCCCCATTACGGTGAGGTCCTGTTTCACTTTTATCAGCAGGATTACTTTCCGGCTATCGGCCGATTGCTTGCGGCGCAGCAACGGCAGCGCTTCGTGGTACATGATACCGAGGCTGAATTGCTGCTCGGCGGCATGTACCTGTCTTATGGCCAGCATTCTCAGGCAGCAGAGATCTTCGAGAAGCTCCTGGCCGGTAATGTCTCGCCCGCCGTTCGCGACCGGACGTGGTTTTTCCTAGCGAAAATCTGGTATCAGCGTGGCTATCTTGAAAAGTCGCTGGGAGCGCTTGCCAGGATTCAGGATGAACTGCCGGAGAACCTGCAACGCGAAGCCATGATGCTCGAAGCGCAGATACTGATCGATTCCGGCGATTACGACGCAGCGATTGCCCGGCTTGAAAACTGGAAAGGCAAAACGGAGTGGGCCAGCTACGCCAAGTTCAACATCGGCGTGGCCCTGGTCCGTAGCGGTCGCATCGATGAAGCGGCTAAGTTGCTCAACGATCTGGGCAAGATGAACCCGTTCAATGACGAGCTGTTGGCGCTGCGTGATAAGGCGAACCTTGCCATCGGCTATGCGCTTTTGCAGGACGGCCAGGCGATTGTTGCGAAGTCCGCGCTGCAGCGCGTGCGGCTGCAGGGACCGTTCTCGAATAAGGCGCTGCTGGGTGTCGGTTGGGCTGATGCGGAGCTGGGTGACTATGATCGCGCGCTGACGCCATGGATGGAGTTGCGGGGGCGTGACCTGCTGGACTCCGCGGTGCAGGAATCAATGCTCGCCATTCCCTACGCGATGGCCAAGCTGGATGCAGTGAGCCAGGCGGCCGATTATTATCTCGACGCGATCGAGGCATTTGGTGAAGAGACCGGGCGGCTCGAAGAGATGATCGGCAAGATAGAGGCGGTTGACTATTTCGACGCGTTCGTCGGCAATGACTCGATGGATAGCAGCGGCTGGTACTGGCGCCTCGAACAGCTGCCGGCAGGCCCGGAATCACGCTACCTCTTTCATTTGCTAGCAACTCACGAATTTCAGGAAGGACTCAAAAATTACCGCGACCTGAATTACCTGTACCACAATCTCGACGAATGGCAGCGTAATGTCGACGTCTACGCGAACATGCTGGAGACCCGCAGGCAAGCTTATGCAGCGCGTGTGCCGGTCGTTGAGAGTGCACTCGCACGTGCTGACCTCGACGGTATGGTAGGACGCAAGCTGGAGTTGGATTCGGCGCTCAATAATATCGATGCCAGCGGCGACTGGCTCGCGCTGGCGAGTGACGCCGAGTTCGCAATGTGGGGAGAAATCGCCGGCCTTGCCGAAGCGCCGGTGTTAGCCGCTGATATTCCCGAAGCAATGGATGCGCGCGACAAGATCAGCTTGATGCAAGGCGTGCTGAAATGGCAACTGGAGCGCGACTTTGCTGACCGCCTCTGGCGTATTCGCCGGACTCTTCGTCAGACGGGTGAGGCGCTGGTCGACACGCAGCGCTCGCGTCGCAAGATCGATGAGAGCTTACGCAGTGAGCCGTTGCGCCTGGACGACCTTGGTGGTCGGGTGTATGAGCTTGCGCCGCGTCTCGAAAGTTCCAAGATGCGGGTCGAGGACGCACTGGCGGCACAGCGGACGTTTCTGCAAACCATCGCTGTGCAGGAGTTGCAGGCGCAAAAGAAACGCCTTGATATCTACGCCGTCCAGGCACGTTTCGCACTTGCAGCTATCTACGATATGGCAACGTCGTCCGGGGAGAGCGCCCCGTGAGACTGCAGCGGCTGTTACTCCTTGTCATGGCGCTGGTGTTTGCGGCACCGCTGGCCATGGCGGACGTCAAGAAGAAGGACACGATCAAGAGCCTGGAGAGAAAGCAAGTGCCGGTTCGCCGTGGCAATGTCATCGTGGGCAGCTCGGACCTCGCGCGAGACAGCTATCGCGACTTCCTGGATCTGATTGCGGATGATCCCGAATTGCGGGCCGAGGCGATGCGTCGGCTAGGCGACCTGGAGCTGGAGGCGATGGAAGCGGATCAGCTCGCCGAGAATATCGAGTCCCTCGATGCAGGCCAGTTCGATAGCGCGGTAACGCTCTTTCAGCAGTTACTGGAGGCTTATCCTGATTACCAACGCAATGACACCGTTCTGTATCAGCTGGCGCGTGCTTACGAAATCGGCGGTCAAACGGACGAGGCGGTGCAGGTTCTCAATGAGCTCGTCAGGCGCTTTCCACAAACTGCGCTGATCGACGAAGTTCAGTTTCGGCGCGGCGAAATGCTGTTCCTGCGCAAGCGTTATAACGACGCGGAAGTGGCCTACCAGGCGGCGCGCGAGTATGGCGAGTCATCGCGTTTCTATGAGCAGGCGTTATACAAACTGGGGTGGTCACAGTTCAAACTCGGATGGTACGAGGACAGCCTCGAGCCGTTTTTCGAGTTGCTTGACCGCAGAATCAAGGACGTCGATATTGGCGAGGGCGAGCAGCGGCTTGCAAGCCTGAGTCGTGCCGAGCGCGAGCTGGTGGAAGATACGTTCAGAGTACTCAGTATCAGCTTTTCCTCCGTACAGGGTGCCGCCAGTATCGATGAGTTCCTGGAAGGGCACGGTACGCCGGCATACAGTTACATCATCTACGCCAATCTCGGTGACCTGTATCTGGAACAGGAACGCTACGTCGATGCGGCGGAAACCTACGAAGCGTTTGTCAATAAAGACCCGAATCACCCGAAAGCGCCGCTGCTGCAGGTGCAGGCCATTGACGCGTACAAGCAGGGCGGTTTTCCAAGCCTGGTGCTCAATGGCAAGAAGTCCTTTGTCGAGCGCTATGGCATGGATACGGCGTTCTGGGAGCGCAATTCACGGCGTGACAACAATGCGGTGGCGCAGTACGTGCGCGCAAATCTGACAGACCTCGCGCAGTATTACCATGCCGAGGCGCAACGCGATGGCAAGCCGGGTGATTTCCAGGAAGCCGCCAACTCGTATCGCAAGTACCTCGCCTATTTTCCGGATGATGCCGACAGTGCCAATACCAATTTCTTGCTTGCCGAAATTCTGTTTGAGAGTCGCGAGTTCGCGGAGGCAACCGTCGAATACGAGCGGACCGCCTACGGTTATGTTGAGCATGAAAAAGCCGCCGAGGCCGGCTATGCGGCGATTCTTTCTTACCGTGAACACGAAAAATCGCTGACCGGTGCCGAGCAAGCGGCCTGGCACCAGCAGTACCTTGATAGCGGCTTGAAGTTTGCCGACACCTATCCACAGCACCCGGAATCCGGGGCGGTGCTGACGACGATTGCCGAGGATCTGTTTGCACAAGACCAGTTCGACCTCGCGATTGCCGTCGGTCAGACGGTCATCGCCAAGCAGCCTGCGGTGCAACCACAGCTGGCGCGCACGGTATGGACCGTGATCGCGCATTCCCAGTTTGATCTCAATAACTTCGCCGAGGCGGAGAGCGCCTACTACCGTCTGCGCGAGCTGACGCCGGTCGACGATGCTAATGCAGGGCGAGAGATTAAAGATCGCATTGCCTCCGCCATTTACAAACAGGGTGAGCAAGCGCGCGATATGGGCGATCTCGAAACTGCAGTTACTCACTTTACACGCCTGGGGCGTGCGGTTCCGGATTCCGACATACGCTTGACGGCCGAGTACGATGCCGCTGCGGCGCTGATCAATTTGCAGGCGTGGGAGCGTGCGTCGACCGTTCTGGAACAACTGCGCAGAGACTACCCGAATAACGAATACGCTGACGACGTGACGCGCAAGCTGGCGGTCAGCTACCTTGAGTCGGGTGACGCGCAGCAGGCGGCGGCCGAGTTCGAGCGTATCGCGTCAGCGGCTTCAAGTACTGATGACGAACGTCGCGAGGCGCTGTGGAAGGCCGCCGATTTGTACAAAGACGCGGCGGCGGCAAGCGCCGAACAGCGCGTCCTTCAGAACCTGGTTGCACAGTTTCCCGATCCGCTGGTCGAGTCCATTGAAGCACGCTACCGGTTGCTGCAGATTGTTACGGCCAACGGCACTGATGCAGAGCGGCTGGCTCGACTGCAAGACCTGGTTAATATTGACGCGGCAGCTGGCGAACAACGCTCTGCGCGAACGCGCTACCTGGCGGCCAGTGCGACGTTGGCGCTGGCCGAGCCGGTCCGGCAGCGCTTTGAGGCGGTCAAATTGAAGCAGCCGCTGGCAGACAGTCTAAAAGTCAAGAAAGCGCTGATGGAAGAGGTCATATCCGCGTATACGAGCGCCGCCGACTATGGTGTCGCAGAGGTAACCACGGCGGCAACGTACCGACTGGGTGAGGCTTACGAAACATTCAGTTCAGACCTGCTGGAATCGGATCGTCCCAGCGCACTGCAGGACGATGCGCTCGAGCAGTACGAGCTGATACTGGAAGAACAGGCGTTCCCGTTTGAGGAAAAAGCGATCGAACTTTACAAAGCGAATGCCAGTCGTGCGCCGGAAGGCGTGTATGACGAATGGGTAGAAAAGAGTTTTGACAGGTTGGCAGGATTGATGCCGGCCCGATACGCGAAAAAGGAGCGCAGCGAAGATGTTATTACAGCGCTGTACTGAGTCAGGCCGCTACTGCGCGCTGTTACTGGCGCTGCTGGTATTGGGCGGCTGTGCAGTGGGCGGTCTGGTCACTGCACCGGCGACGGTTGATCGTGACGCGCCGCCGCAGGCTGGTGCCGCGGCACTCACACTCTATGAGCAGGCAACGGCCATCATGGCCGCTGGCGATTTCGACGAAGCAGAGTTGCGTTTCAAGGAGTTCCTGCTCCAGTACCCTGAGTATCCCGGCGCCCATGTGAACCTTGCAATCATCGAGGCGATGAGACATAACGACGCGGGCGCGCGTGTTTATCTGGATGCGGCGCTGGCGCTGAACCCCGAATACCCCGCTGCCCTGAACCAGCTTGGGCAGCTACTGCGCAGAAATGGTGATTTCTCAGCAGCAGAGGCCGCTTATTTGAAGGCCGTCACAGTTAACCCCGACTATGCCTTGGCACACTACAACCTGGGTGTGCTCTACGAGCTTTATCTGCAGCGCCTTGATGACGCATTGACGCACTTCGAGGCTTACCAGGCCCTGGTGACTGAGGACAAGCAGGTAGAGAAATGGATCGCGGATTTACAACGCCGCATAGCGGCGACTCAACGAACGGCAAATGTGGCTGATTGATGGACATTGATACTTGCGGACACAAGGTATTCGGTACCGGACTCATGCTCGCTATGTTGTTGGCAGCGGTTGCCGGTCATGCGCAAGACAACGCGCCAGTGGATGACGAATTGTTGCCCGCCGTCGAGACGTCAGCAGATGTCGTAGCAACACCGCCTGAGGTCACGCGGAATACTGCCGGCAGTCGGGTGATGGACTCGATGGAACTTGGCCGGACCGAGATTACGGGTAATCAGGAATTACCGAAGGTGCTGTACATCGTGCCGTGGAAGAAATCGGATCCCGGCGATTTTTTGGGACGGCCGATCAACACGTTGCTCGATGAAGTTCTGGAACCGATCGACCGTGAAGAATTTATCCGTCAGGTCAGGTATTACGAGGACCTGAACGGCGAGAAACAAGAGTAGGAGCGGCTCTTGGCCGCAATTGTGATTTGTAGGAGCGGCTCTTAGCCGCGAATGTTTTTTTCGAGCGGCACGCGCCGCGGAATATGCTGTTTTTAGAGGAGCAGGCTAATGAGCACTATCGTGCGTTTTTTCCAGGATGGCGGTCCGTTTATGTACCCGATCCTGCTGGTATTTGCCGTCGGCATCGCGATCGCGGTCGAGCGGTGGATGTTTCTGACCATGTCGGGTGCGAGCAATCGTACGCTGTGGAACAAGATCGTACCGTTCTTGAAATCCGGTAATTTTCAGGAAGCGGCAAAACACACGGCCAGCTCGAAAGCCGCCATCGGTTCGATCCTTACGTACGGGTTGTACCGCGTTAAGTCGGCACGCCGTCGTGACGATATTGAAAAGGCGATGGAAGAGAGCCTTATGGAGGTTCTGCCGCGGCTCGAGAA
>JBATID010000098.1:0-5487 GCA_049667545.1 Woeseiaceae bacterium | reverse complement strand
GCTTGGCACCACGCTGATCGTCAAGGAACCGATCGGGGTCTGCGGGCTGATAACGCCGTGGAACTGGCCGATGAACCAGATCGCCGTAAAAGTGGCGCCCGCCCTCGCCGCCGGCTGCACGATGGTACTCAAGCCCAGCGAAATCGCGCCGTTCGATGCCATGATCTTTGCCGAGATCCTGGATGAGGCCGGTGTGCCGGCGGGTGTGTTCAACCTGGTCAACGGTGACGGACCGGGCGTTGGCAGCGCGATCAGCGCGCACCCGGACATAGCGATGGTGTCGTTTACCGGATCGACCCGCGCCGGCGTCGCCGTTGCGCAGAATGCGGCGCCGACGGTCAAACGCGTCGCACAGGAACTCGGTGGAAAATCGGCAAACATCATTCTCGATGACAGCAACTTCGAGAAGGCCGTTGCCGAGGGTACCGGTGCAATGTTCGAGAATACCGGCCAGTCGTGCGATGCGCCGTCGCGAATGCTGGTCCCGCGGGAACGGATGCAGGAGGCGGCAAAAATTGCCGCTGGCGTGGCTGCAGCAACCCGGGTTGGCAATCCACGCGATGAAGATATCGATGTTGGACCGGTCGTATCGAAGCTGCAGTGGACGAAGATCCAGGGACTTATCCAGCAAGGGGTTGATGAGGGCGCGACCCTGGCCGCCGGTGGTCCCGGTAAACCCGCGGGCCTCGACACCGGCTACTTTGTGAAACCCACGGTGTTCGTCGATGTCAGCAACGACATGACTATTGCTCGTGAGGAGATATTCGGCCCCGTGTTGTCGATCATTCCGTACGACGACGAAGACGACGCGATTCGCATCGCGAACGATACACCTTACGGTTTGTCCGGCTACGTGTCATCGGCCGACCTGGATAAGGCGCGTGCGATCGCTGCAAAAATGCGCACCGGCATGGTACATATCAATGGCGCATGGCTGGACTCGGCCGCACCTTTCGGCGGCTACAAACAATCAGGTAACGGCAGAGAATGGGGTGCTCATGGCATCGACGAATTTCTCGAGGTCAAGTCCGTTTACGGCTACGAGAAGAGAAATAAAAAATGAACAGAACTAGTGTCGGTCTGCTGGCCGTAACCGCCTTCTTTATCAGCGCGTGCAACCCGCAGCCAGGTTTGCCAGAGCCAGGCGGCAAGGCCAGCGTGCGTGCGATCAACGCGATTCCCGCATCGCCAGCAATAAACTTCTCGATCGAGGAACGCAGCGTCAGCTCAATTGCCTACAAGGCTTCGTCGGGGACCTCGCGTTACGATGATTTTAGTTATACGTTCAACTTTGATGTGCTCTTTTTTGGCGAAGGCTCAGCGCGTCGCGTGGCGAGCCGCAACATTGATTTCCAGACTGGCAAGGACTACACACTGCTCGTGAGTGGCGAACTCGCGAGCCCGACGATCACGCTGTGGGAAGGTGATGAACGCACCTTCACTGACGCCGACACCGTGTTTGAGGCGAAGTTTGCGCACGCAGCGGCGTCGCTCGGCACGGTTGACTACTACTTTGACGATCCCGCAGTGACCCCCACTCTCGGCAACCAGGTCGCAACACTGGCATTTGGCGAGGCCACAGCAGCACTCGACTACGGCGAGGGTGCTTACGTTTTGACAATTACCGCAGCCGGCGATCCGGACGCAGTGCTGTATGTTTCTGACAGCACTGCCATAGGTGCAAGAAACGCGTTTCTTTTCACTGCTTTCGATGGTGACGTCAGCGATACAGCACCGACTGTCGTTCGTGCCATTGCTGTGCAGGGCAACTCGGTCTCACTACCCGATCCCACCTATCCGCCAACTCTCCAGTTCATTAACGCGTCCATGGATCTGGGCTCGGTTGACATCTACACCGACGAGGCACTGAGTTCGAACATTGTCGCCGATCATGCTTTTGCGGATATCACGGCAGAACTGCCCGTCGCGCCAGGGGAAACGACGCTTTACTACACGCCGGCCGGCGATACCGCTGCAGTAACATTGCAAAGCGACTTTACAATTACAGGCGGACGGCGCTACCAGGCAATCGCCAATGGCGTGGCCGGCGCGCTGGGCGTGACAGCGTTGATTCCTAATCGTCTGTCTGAAAGTACACGCGTCAGGCTACTGCCCTTTCAGGCATCGAATAATTTTGCACTGCTCGATATCTACGCCGTGCCGGCGGGTGAGAGCATTGACGACAACTCGCCTGTGCGCATCGGATTGGCCCGAACCGAAATATCGGCGGCCAGCGGATTGACTTCCGGCAGTTACGATATCTATGTTACGGAGTTCGCGCAAAAGGTCGTTCTTGCCGGACCGTATCCCATCGACGTGGTTATCGGTGACGTTGTGGAGATGATCATTGTCGACACCGATGACCCCGGCGTGCTCGATGTGCTTTTCCTAAGCGGCGGCCCCGCCACGTGAAAGATGGACCTGCTGCAGCGCGACGGATAAGTCACCGCCGCCCATCGTCTCGATAGGCAACGCCAGCATCGCTTCGACACGTCCGCGCAGCTGCGCATAAGCGCGGTCGAATGCCGCATCAATCAGCGCCGTGTCGTCAGTGTCTATCGCCGGATCCGGAATCCCCCAGTGCGCGGTCACGGGACTGCCGCGCCAGACAGGACACGACTCGCCGGCAGCGTTATCACAGACAGTAATGACTATGTCGACGAGCGGCGCATCCGGACCAGTGAATTGCTCCCAGGATTTTGACGCGAGCCCGGCCACTGCATGGCCTTCACGGCGCAGCTTGGCAATGGCACCGGCATTGACGCGGCCGGTTGGATGGCTACCGGCACTAAATGCGCGCAGCCTGCCGCCACCCAGTTCATTGAGCAGAACTTCGCCGAGAATACTCCGGGCAGAATTCCCGGTACACAATACTAAGACGGTAATTGGCCGAGTCATGCGGCGCATTGTAACGCCAGGTGCTGCCTGATTACGACGCTGTTGCTGCGTCGATGTAGGCAGCGCAGTCGTTGGCCGCCATTTCTTCCGGTATCGATTTTGCCGCGTACATAGCCTCGTCGGCGACACTCAGCAGGCCCCAAAGCTCGGTGCCGTGCCTCGGCGTTAGCGCAATGCCGACACTCGCCATGCACGTAATCTCCTGACCCTTGATGAGATACGCCTCGGAAGCGGTCCGCACGAGGCGCTGTGCAACGCGCTTGACGTCGTCAGGACCGACACCCGGCATGACAATCGCGAACTCGTCGCCACCGAGGCGGCCGAGAACATCCTCAGGACGGAGACAGAACTCGAGTCGATGGCCAAATGCCTTCAACAACGCGTCACCCGACTGATGCCCGAATCGATCATTGATCGACTTGAAGGCATTGAGATCAAGATACAGCACGGCACCCTGGGCCGCGTCGCCAAGCGCAGCGACACCATCTGTTTCGAACCCACGCCGATTCCGGAGGCCCGTCAGCGGATCTTTCAATGCGTCGGCAAGCATCGCGTCTTCATTGCGTTTGCGTTGCGTAATATCGATCAGCGTCAGTGAAATATCATCACCGACCGATTCACCTACGATACGCAGCCAGCGTTCTTCATCGTCGAGCGAAATTTCGTAGCTGGTCGACGTTGCCGCGTTGCCACCTTGATTAAAGTGTTCAAGCAGGCGACCGGGATTGAGTTGCTTGAGTTTGTTAAGCGGCATGCCAATCAGCGTCGCATCCTCATCGCCAATCATCTCCTGACCCGCGCGATTAGCAAAAATACATCGATAGCGCCGCTCCGGTTCATTTATATCGCGACAGAAGCGCAGGATCCCGTTCGATGAAGTCTCGACGAGTGTGCGTATCAGATGCTCGCTGTCGGCCAGCTCGCGCTGCGCCTTACGACGTTCTGTAACGTCACGGCACACAACCACCATACCCATGTCTTGACCGGCCGGCCCCGTTAACGGGCTTACGCTGACCTCGTAGATACTGTTTTGGTTGATCTGCAACGTCTGCGTCAGGTCGAGTTCGCGGGCTCGCTCGAGGAATGCATTTGCCGCCGGGTAGTCGTGCCACAATTTGCGGCCCAGCATATCGGCCTCGCTGCAGCCCAGAAGCCTCTGCGCAGAAAGGTTTGCACAGATGATGCACTGCTCGCTATCGACGACAAAGATCGGATCGCGCACATGGTTAAACAAAGTCTGGTATGCAATCGGACTGAATTCGTGCAGGCGTATTTTCACGCTGAAGTAGGCGATGAACGGCCACATCAACGCAATCGTCAGGCTTGAAAACGGAAACTCCGGTGGCCCCATCCCCAGATACACATTCGCGATGCTGACGATAAACGGCAACATTCCGAAGACCAGCAGTATGGCAACCGTGCGACGATGCGCCGCGGCGATAGACGGCAGCCGACCGGCCATGGCAATAGCGGTTACGCCGATGAGTCCGTAAACGAACGGCGCATAAACACGGTTGTACCAGTAGTGATCGGTCAGCCTGGAAAACTCGAGACGCCCGTCAACTTCTTTTACAGTCCATAGAATTTCATGCGCCGAGTTTGTAAACGCGAGACCTGTCGTAATCACGGGAATAATGCAGAGCATCACGAGTACCAGCGCACCGGGACTATCCTGCGAGTACTGCCGGTATACAACGTAGAAGGCAACTGGAAGAAAGCCCGCCGCGACGAAACTTATGGCTCTGCCCAGACTGTAGAAAGCAACATCGACTGCGCCATAGGAAAGCGCGGACCCAGCCAGCATGCCCGCGAACAGCAGCAACAGAAAGCTCACCATGCTCTGGGCATAGCGGGAGTCCGAGCGCGACACATTCACCGCCAGGCCTACATAAGCAACGGCGGCTATCCCGAGAAACGCAGGCAGAAGCTGCTTAAGGAAAGGCAGCATCAGCCGAAACCCGGCTCAAGTCTTTGATTCGACGCGAACATCAGGCAATGTTAGCTGTGAACGGAACAACATAATGCGACGCACTCCCGCCTTCGGAAGCGCATATGTGCTCTGCGTCACACTTTTTTGGCCAAACCGGCCAGTCGATCAGGGAGCGAAGCTCCGCCTGCTTACAATCCGTGCGCCGTATCCCGGATCAATGTATCGACTACCGACTTCAGACTGTCTTCAACGCTGGCGCCCGACGCCCTCTCCAACTCGTAGTCTTTGAGCTGCCGGTGTGCGCTGGTGCCGCGCGAAATAATATTGTGCACACCCGCCACTTCTTTCTCACAACCAAGCGCGCGCGCGTCTTCCGATACCAGCGAGCACAGTTCATCCAGCATGTCTGCAAACGGCACGACGATTCCCTTGGCAAGATCAATCAGACCCTCATCAAAGCTGTATCGCATCGCGCGCCAGCGATTTTCACGAATCAGCATTGGCGTGTAGATGCGCCAGCGCTGATTGCGTGTCCGCAGTCGATACAACATACGTAGAATGCACATCGACAATGCTGCCAGGGAGACCGTGTCCTCGAGCCTGGTGCAGACATCCATGATGCGGGTTTCGAGCGTCGGAAAGCGCGCGCTCGGCCGCAA
>JBATID010000097.1:0-2261 GCA_049667545.1 Woeseiaceae bacterium | reverse complement strand
CCGCCACTCTGCGCACCTCCAAAAAGCTCACCAGCAAAGTCAGCAGCGCGCCACCACCGATTGCCACGAGTAGGACGACAGGAGGATTGGTGCCCAGTCGCTTCCTGTCAAAGCCGATACGAACGGTTATTTCGTGGACCGGAACATCTACCCAGATCAGCGGACCCTTGGTGGACTCAACAATCGAGAGTTTCTGTCCTGCACGTCGGGCCAGTGAATCCTGGAAAAACAGGTAATACGGGACATCGAATTTTTTTTCCGGCAGGGCGCGTGTTTGTGTTGTCACGATCAGGCCGTGATCGTATAACAGCTGCTGTTTCAGATCCGCATGCATTTCTTCCGGCAGGCTCTGCATGCTATGCGCCGCCGAAATGATTATTGCTGCAAAGTCATCCGCTGATCGCTTCGCCATTGGTATCGCGATGAAATAAACCGCGGCGCCCATAGACACAACCACGAAAAACAACAGAGCCAGCGCAATAGTGAATGCTGAACGACCGAGCAGGGATCGCGGCATCAGTTTCAAGTGGTGGGTTCCTCAGGCGTAAACTGATAACCGATTCCCCAAACGGTTCGTACAAATTTAGGCTGGGCCGGGTCCGCTTCAATTTTGTGTCTTAATCTCGTTACCCGCACATCGATACTTCTGTCGAAGGGGTCTCTATCGTTGCCACCAAGACACTCCATGATGAAATCCCGGCTGAGCACTCTATTGGGATGATTGACAAGGACTTCCAGCAGCTCGTATTCCGCTCTCGACAAATCTACCTCGTCCGTGTCCCGATACAGCACTCGTTTCTCCGGTTCGAGGCGAAAGGGACCAAAGTCGTACTTTTTACGCGCGTCTGATTCAGGGTCGGATATCGGCGAATTACGGCGTAGCACGGCTCGAATACGGGCCAGCAACTCGCGGGGGTTAAAGGGTTTCGGTAAATAATCATCGGCCCCAACCTCCAGGCCGACGATGCGGTCAATTTCCTCCCCGCGGGCAGAGATCATTATGATCGGCATCTCGTGATCGCTGCGCAGGCGCCGCGCAAGGGAAAGCCCATCTTCGCCAGGCAGCATCAGATCGAGGATGACCAGGTCCGCCGAATTCTCTGCTAACCACGCGTCCATAGCCTTGCCGTCTTCCGCAGCGGCCACCCGAAACCCCTGCTCCCCGAGATACTGGCACAGCAAGTCTCGAATTCCGGGATCGTCGTCGACAACCAACAGCTGTGGTGCATCGGCGAGATTGCCCTGTCCGGTAGTGGTCATTGGAAACACCTTGTAACAATTTGGCTTGTTCCCGAAATCAGCCGGAAACAACGTTGCCACATCCTAACTGTGCTAGCTGGATTATACCCGCACAGGGTCGTTGAGAGATCAACGTCATTAGGAGCACACGAGATGAAAAAAGTCGTTTTTCCACTAATAGTCGCGGCGATGACAGTCGCCGTTACGCTGTCTTCGCCCACGTCAGCGCAGGATGTACAAAAAGGAATGGGCATGAACATGCCTACCTTCGCAGACTGTGACCTGAATGGCGACGGCGCAATCACAAAAGACGAGTTCACCAAAGCACGCAGTGAGCGGATCGCGAAGCGCGCTCAGGAAGGCCGCCAGATGAAGAACTTGGCAAAAGCACCGTCGTTCGACGATATTGATGTTGACGATAACGGTGAAATCGACGCTGTTGAATTCGCCGCGCATCAGGCCGAGCACCAGAAGAAAAGGAGCCAGCGCTAGCCGACGTCACCGGCATGGCATAGATTCGACCTTGAGGTTGAAAGCGACGGGAGATTTTCAATGCAGAACTCAAGATTTGTGATTGCCGCCGGGCTGGTGCTGGCGTTGCTGGCCTGCACGTCAGGGACGGCTGAAAAGCAAAGGATAGAGAGCGCACGCGGTGCGGAGTTACTGTCTCCTTTTAAGCAGGAGCTAAAGCAGGCACTCGTTGCCGGGATGCAGGAGGGCCCTTTAAATGCGATTAGTGTTTGCAGGGATCAGGCACCGGCGATCGCAGAGTCTCTTTCAATCGAGGGCGTGCAGATGGGGCGCACGAGCCACCGGCTGCGAAATCCAGATAATTCGGCACCCGCCTGGGTTGATACGGTGCTGCAGGCCTACCTTGGTGAAGAACAGGAAAGTGCATCGAGACTGGTCCCTTTACCGAACGATCGGCTGGGCTATGTTGAGCCGATTGCTACACAGCCGTTATGTTTGACCTGCCACGGAAAATCTCTGGCGCCCGATGTCGCGGCGCATATCGCCCAGGC
>JBATID010000096.1:0-4377 GCA_049667545.1 Woeseiaceae bacterium | reverse complement strand
GTTCTTTTGACGCCGGTCAGCGTTGCGTCAGAGCGTCTGCCATTGTTCCGGGATGAGTCAATAATCAAGGCTGTTTTGACGGCGCCTATTGCGCAGGCATACGCGCAGCGTGATCAGGACGTGCGTCTCTACATGCCCGGTAAATGGGTGTACGCCGATTCGGACGGTAAAAATCATCGACTGGACGTGTCTATACGCACACGCGGGCTGTTCCGGCGCGAGTATTGCGATCTGCCGCCAATCCAGTTGAATTTCAAGAAAAAACAAGTCAAGGACACGCTGTTTGCCGGTCAGAACAAGCTGAAAGTGGTCGCTCCGTGCAAGAATGGGGCGCAATGGCAGCAAAAGGTCGTGCTCGAATACCTGGCGTACCGGACTTTGCAGATTTTGACCGACGCGAGTTTCAGCACGCGACTGGTCCGGTTGAGCTACGTCGATAGCGATGAGAAGAAGGAGCCGTGGACTGACCTGGTATTCGTTATCGAGGATGATGACGACATGGCGGATCGTCTGGGGCTCGTCAAGCTGGGCGTCGTTGCTAATCAGTTCAATCAGTTGGACAGGGCGGCGACCGCGTTAGCCGAACTGTTCCAATTACTGATTGCCAACAACGATTTCTCGGTGCTGCAGGGGCCCAAGGGTGAAGTATGCTGTCACAATTCGGAGATTCTGGCGCCCAAGGGAAACGCCGATTCTCGCATACCGGTGCCATTCGATTTCGATCTTTCCGGTCTCGTCAACGCCAAGTACGCGGCGCCGCCGTCGAGTATCCCTATTCGCTTCGTGCGCACACGCTATTACCGCGGTTTGTGTCACCCCCCGGGCGTCCTCGAAAATGCGATGGCGCAGATACAGTCAAGGCGCGCGGAGATCCTGGCTCTATATGCCGGCACCCCATTGCTCGAACCGCGCACCAAAGAATCGACGTATCGTTACATCGCAGAGTTCTTCGAGTTGCTCGATGACCCGAAGCGCGTAGAAAAGGAGATCGTCGGGCGCTGCCGCGGCGAGGATGAGCTCGCCGACATGCTGTCCAGGGATTAGGCGTCAGATTTTTTCGAGTCGCGCTGCAACTCATGTAATCGGTGCATTTTCTTGTTCTTGCGCAGCATCTTTTTGCGCATCGCGTGTTGCGATTCCAGGCCATCGCCAAAGCCACAAACGGCTAGCGCTGCGTAGTTGAAAAACACCGTTAGAACGACGGCTATCTCAATTGACTTGATGCCGGCGGCAATGCCAACGCCAATAGACGAGAGAATAAACAAGGTATCGAACGTGTCATTCAGCGCTCGACGAAAGCGTACGCCGGCGACGATTCCCGCCAGGCTGAAGGCCAATGCCAGGCTGTGCTGGACCATCGTGACGATACCGGCGACCACCGCCGGCAATACGAGCGTCGTTACATCGATGGAGTGGTCGTAAACGGTATCGGTGTGGATAGCGCGATAGACCCACGAAACCGGCAGCATGAGCAACAGGGTTGAAACCATCGCGATAAGCAGACCAACTGCGCCACGCAGCCAGGCCGGGGTGCCGAGCAACCGGGCTCGCGTTGTTGCCGTGACGATTTCCTCGAGTTCTTCGTCATCGGCGCTTAGCAACGCTTCTTCAAGTTCATAAGCACCGGAGGCCCCGTAATCAGCAATGTCGCCGACGCCGCCGAGAGGTAGCTGCTCCGCGAAATCTGGTACGAAGGCGACCGCGATTGCTACGGCGGCGGCAAGAACGACGTAGTAAGCCGTTATTCGCGTCGCCATGCGCAGGAGGATGCGCTTTTGGTTGGCGATGCTCGCGGTAAATTGTTGATCTTCGCTCATATGCTGCCTGCGCCATTAGGGAAGAATTGGCGCCCCGACCATGATTCGAACATGGGACCCCCAGATTAGGAATCTGGTGCTCTATCCGACTGAGCTACCGGGGCGGCGATGTGTCGGGCAAGTTTACCGGCAACAGCTATCGAAAACACGGCAAAACCGCAGCCCATGCCCCCATTGCCTGCTGCTGCAAACCATGTCTATTTGTAAGGGAGTGTAACAGTCGGCGCCAGGCCATTGTTGAAGGCCGACCCCCTCCGTATATTGGCCCCTCGACTTTGAGAGAGATCATCACATGAGTGGTGTAGCAGCACGCGCAATCAGCTGGACCGAATCGGGCCTCGTCCCCGATACCGTTATTCGTAGCGGTATGCGGCGTCTGTTGGAGCGCAAGCTACAGGAAATCAGTGCTGGTGACGTGGAAGTCGCATCCCGGACACTCCGGCAGTTTGTTGCGATGATGCGCCGATCGCCGGTTGCACTCGTTCCCGAGCTGGCGAACGAGCAGCACTACGAAGTGCCCGCTGCCTTCTTCAACGCGGTGCTGGGGGAGAATCGTAAGTACAGCTGCTGCCACTGGTCGGGCGACGTCAGTAACCTCAACGAAGCAGAAGCGGCGGCGTTGCGTATTACAGTCGAGCGCGCCGGCATTCGCGATGGTATGAAGGTCCTCGATCTTGGCTGCGGCTGGGGTTCGCTATCGCTGTGGGTGGCGGAACATTTCCCCAATTCGTCCGTGACGTCCGTTTCCAACTCGCAATCGCAGCGCGACTTCATTATCGGCGAGGCGGACAAGCGCGGCATCCGAAATATTGATGTGCGGGTCTGTGACATGAATGACTTTGAGACCAGCGGCACTTACGACCGCATCGTCTCTATCGAGATGTTCGAACACATGCGCAACTATGACGAGCTGTTTCGGAGAATAAACAGCTGGCTGTTGCCGGACGGTCGCTTCTTCATGCATATCTTCTGCCACCGGACGACACCGTACGAATATATCGACAAGGGCCCCAGCGACTGGATGAGTCGTCACTTTTTTTCCGGTGGCATCATGCCGAGCGCCGATCTGCCACTGCTGTTCCCCGAACATTTGAACATCGAGAGGCGCTGGCAGTGGAACGGGATGCATTACGCCAGGACTTGCCGCGCCTGGCTGGCGCTGATGGATAGCCGCCGCAGTGCAGTCATGCCGATTCTCGAAAGCACCTACGGCCGGGCAGACGCCGGTCGCTGGTGGATGCGCTGGCGGATGTTCTTCATGGCCTGCGAAGAGCTGTTCCGCTTCAACAAGGGCGAGGAGTGGTTCGTCAGCCACTACCGCTTTAAAAAGGCCGGAGCCTAATTATGAACATGCTGATCAACTTCGCTGCCTTTCAAATAGGCTGGTTCTCATCAGTGCTCGGTGCCGCCAAGCAGATGCCCTGGCTGGGGCCGGTGGCTTTCTTGCTGGTACTCGCTATTCACCTCCGGGTTGCGCGTCGGCCACAATTCGAAATCGGTCTTGTTATCGCCTGCGGTGTTATCGGGCTGATGTTCGACAGTGTTCTGGTAGCGGCGGGCTGGGTAACGTATCCGTCGGGCCTGTTCAGCGATCTGCTGGCACCGTACTGGATCGTGACCATGTGGATGCTGTTTGGCACGACGCTCAACCTGTCCATGGGATGGTTAAAAGGTCGCCCCCTGTTGGCTGCCCTGCTCGGTGCAATTGGCGGGCCTGCATCTTACATCGCTGGGCAAAAGCTGGGTGGCATCGTATTCCTTGAATTTGTTCCGGCGATAATCGCGCTCGCTGTTGGTTGGGCCATATTCATGCCGATCCTTATGGCGCTGGCGGAGCGTTTCGACGGCATGTCGGTAAAACTGGAGCCGGAGGAAATAAGCAGGGGTCAGCTGTCATGAATAAAATCTGCAAACTTCTATTAACTACCGGCCTGGCTGTTGTCTTAACCGCCTGCGCCTCTCGGGGACCCGAAATGAAAACCGTTGAGTACGTTGATCTACAGCGTTTTATGGGCAGCTGGTATGTGATCGCAAACATTCCAACGTTCCTGGAGAAGGGCGCACACAACGCCGTCGAGACGTATGAACTCGATGATGATGGCTCCATCAAGACGACGTTTACATTTCGCAAGGACGGTTTTGATGGCGAGCAAAAGGAATTCAATCCACGTGGCTTCGTCACGGACGAAACGTCTAATGCTCTCTGGGGAATGCGCTTTGTCTGGCCCATCAAAGCCGACTATCGAATCGTGTATCTGGACGATGCCTATTCGCAGACAATTATCGGGCGCCAAAAGCGCGACTTTGTCTGGATCATGGCGCGTACGCCTTCAATCAGCGATGCCGACTTCGACATGCTCATGCAGCGTTCGGCGGACCTCGGTTATGACGTTTCCAAAATCGAGCGCGTTCCACAACAGTGGTAAGTAACTTGTGCAGTTCCATCGCAGGGAGCGGGAAAACTTGTCGCGTGTAGCGGGCTTTCCATCTGCCCCGCGAGAATTCATAATACGGCCATGCAGGGTATTTTCTTACGCACGCTGATTGCGATTCTGGGATT
>JBATID010000095.1:0-10917 GCA_049667545.1 Woeseiaceae bacterium | reverse complement strand
GAATAATTAAAGTGGACGCCGGCAATGACCTGCATCTGTCGGCCATAGCGATAGCCAAGCCCGCGGCGGTAAATGGTCTTCATTCGGCCGACATTGGATGAGCCAAACTGCGCCAGGGGGATACCGGCATCTTCTGGTATCAGGCACGGCATGCTCGACGGCCAGAGCAGTTCGTCACCCAGATTCGCATAGGTGAACTGATGTATATCGCAAAGGCACTGCAGTGCCTCCCAGGTGGTCTCGAATGCCGGCGTCACGAACTCGAGCAGGGCCTCGGAAAAGTCTGTCGTAATGTAGCGATTGGTCAACGCGGACCCGAGACTCTCCGGATGTGGCCTGGTCGAGAGGTGGCCGTCCGCGCTGATGCGCAGCGCTTCCTTTTCCACGCCTCTCAGCCCGCCGTGAATGGCTGCCCCGCCGACGCTCGCGAGCGCAGTCAGCCGATTTTCGAACAGTTGTGTCAAGTCCCAACCCTACCGTTTTTTTTTCAGCGCAGCGCGCATGTCCTTTTACCATAACAGGTGGCCGCATGTAGTATTCTAGCCTCCCGGCAAAATTTCTAGACTATGGAGTTCCTCCATCATGAACGAAGGCAAGAGGCGTCGTCTGCGCGACCGTCAGCACGGTGCTGCAACACTGATCAATCAGGGCTGCAAAATATCCGGCACGATCAGCGGCACGGGTAATTTTTTGGTCAGTGGTGAGGTCGACGGCGATTGCGACGTGCAGGGCACGGTCACACTATCGGCCGACGGCCTGTGGCTGGGCACGATCCGGGCTGAATCCGTCATCATTTCCGGCCGGGTCGAGGGTGACATAATGGCTGGTGGCAAAGTCGAGATTACGGCCACGGCAAAGATCATCGGTACCGTCACCGCGGAAGCTATCGCCGTTGCTGAAGGTGCCATTGTGGATGGCGTAATGCAGACGACGGGGCAGGCCGAACCCATTGCTTTTGTCGAGAAACGCACCGCGGGCAAATAGGGGCAGATGCCCCAGATGCGGCGCACCCGGCGGTTACCTGGTCCAGGGTGGATAATTTAGCGCCGCAAAATCCGTGTGGTGTTATAATCCGGCGTAAATACGGGCCGAATAATAACGAATAAGATGATCGGCAATCGCTTTCAACGTCTCCTGCTCCTCGCAACAACACTGAGTGTTCTTGTGGTTGGTGTCGTATTAGCTATTTTTTACGGCCAATACCGCTGGCTCTCCGAGGAAATTTCCGCAACCAGTTCGGAGGAGCACTACGAAGTACTGCAAGGAACTTTCGAGCGCAACGCCGAGTGGCAATTGGGGCTCGTCGGCGATGCCCTGATGACCGTGGTTTTAGACGGCAACAGTGATGACTGGCCGGCACTTTTAAACCGCGCATTGGCAAGCAATCCTGACCTTGCCGGAATTCGCTTCACCAGTGCCGAGCAACAGTCCTGGGAAAGCGGCAGCATGCCAGCGGCCGTAAGTGCGCCGGGGAATACCTGGACGGACGAACGGCTGGTGATCTCCATGCCCGTTCTCAAGAACGGTGCCGAGTTTGGGGTTCTCAGTGCATCCTTCATGCTGGAGGGGTTGCGCGCAGAACTAGCCGCCTTCGAGAACGAGCTGAGACTGCACGAGCTCAAAAGTCATGGCGCGACTTACTTCTGGGTCGGTGGCGGGACTTTGCTTGTGTTGCTCATGTGTGCTGGCGCAGTCTGGATTTTTCTCCGCGACCAGTCACGGCGCATTCGACAGCTAAAAATCGAAGCGGAAAAATTGCGCGACGCCGACTTCGGCGACCGGCTGCCCGTGACCCAACACGATGAACTGGGGGCTCTGGCTGCCGTTTTTAATGACATGCGCGATCGACTGCGCGAAACCACTCATTCGAGAGACTACGTCGACAGCATTCTGTCCGGCATGAACGAAGCCATCATTGTCACATCAGCGACGGGTACGATTCTGCGCATCAATGATGCGACAACCCATTTGCTCGGCTACGAAGAAGCCGAGCTTATAGACACATCAATCGATTTCATCGTTGACGCATCCGAGGCTCGATCGCTGGCAGATGACGCACCATCGGGTCTGCCGAAAGACTCGGTATTCCAGTCCAAGTTTGGTGATGCGATACCGGTTTCTTATACATGCTCAATCATCAACGGGCGCGAGGGCGAGACCAGAAACCGCATTTATGCGGCACAGAACACGACGGAGAAAAGGCGCGCCGAAAAGCGCATTCGCTACCTCGCGCGTATCGACGCGCTGACCAAAATTCCGAATCGCATGCAGTTTCAGCATTTACTGCAGCGCAGCATCGCGCGTGCACGACGTGCCGAAAGTTCGCTATGTCTTTTCTACGTGGATATCGACCGCTTCAAGGAGATCAACGATACGTTCGGACATATGGCCGGCGATACGACGCTGGAAACCGTTGCGGAGCGGTTGCGCAAAGCGTTGCCTGAGAACTCTATCGTTGGCCGGCTTGCCGGCGATGAGTTTGCGGTCATCGTCAACGGTCTCAGCCCGACTGGTCCGGACGTCCACGAATCCCGCAGGTTGGCAAAGAAGATCCTCGAAGGTCTTGCGGAGCCGTTCTTTGTGCAGGGGCATGAGGTTTTCATGACCGCCAGCATGGGAATCGCTTATTACCCCAATGACGCGCCGAATGTTATCGATCTGATTCGAAACGCTGATGCGGCCCTGTATCACGCAAAGAAAGACGGTGGGAATACGTCTTCATATTATGCGCCTGCAATGAATGAAGCGTCGGTCGAACGACTGATGACCAAGAGCAAGCTAAAGCGCGCATTCGAACGGGATGAGTTGTTCGTGCACTACCAGCCAAAATACAACCTCAAGACGGGCGAGGTATTTGGTGCCGAGGCGTTAGTTCGCTGGGAACTGCCGGAGCGGGGAGTCGTACTGCCCGCCGACTTCATTCCCATCGCCGAGGAAACCAGCCTCATAATCGAAATCGGCGAATGGGTTCTCGACAAGGTCTGCGAAGATTTCCGGATCTGGCAGAGGTCCGTGACATCGCCGGGCAGAGTATCGGTCAACCTGTCCCTGCGACAATTGCGCCAACGCAATTTCATCAAGCGCATCGGGGCTATATTGCGCGGCCACGAGGTATCGCCGACATCACTCGAACTCGAAATCACAGAAACCACGTTGATGGAAAATCCGCAACGTACGATAAAGCTCCTCGATGAGCTTTACGGCCTCGGTCTGAACCTCGCAATTGACGATTTCGGCACCGGCTATTCTTCGCTTAGTGCATTGCAGCAATTTCCAATTAGCACGCTGAAAATCGACCAGTCGTTTGTCCGCAATATCGTGACGAGCCCCGATGACGCGACGCTGGTTGACACCATTATCCAGATGGGACGCAACCTGAATCTGGATGTCGTTGCCGAAGGCGTTGAAGAAGAGGCCCAGCTCAACTTTTTGCAGACCCTGGGCTGCAACTACGTGCAGGGGCTGCTGTTCGGCGATCCGATGAGTTCGGATAACTACCTGGAATTGCTGATGGCTCAGGCGGACGGGACAGATACCTACCGGACGTTATTTGCGTGACGCCGGTATTCAGGTGCCGTTCAGGTTGACACCTGCAGACTAGCGCTTAGTGTCCGTAAGTGCATGATTTTCCAGTCACTATCAGCTTGCTTCACTCCGCATCGCCAACGTGATTAAATGTCGCATCGGATTCATTGTGCGCGTCTGGCGTATCGCTTGTCGCAGCATAGGGAAGTAAAATTATGAAGAAGTTATTGCAACTGCTCGTGGCGACGGCCGGCATTTTCGGCGCATCGCTGGCGCTGTCCTGCGATTATCCGGAACGCACGGACGTACCGGATGGCAATACCGCTACCAAGGATGAAATGGTTGCCGGTCAACGCAGCGTCAAGTCCTACATGGCAGCCATGGAAACGTACCTTTCCTGCATAGAAACGGCCGAGCAGGAAACCGTCGCGGGTGGCGATCTCGATGAAGACGCGAAGCAGCAGCGCATCGCCATGTTCAACAAGAAATACAACGCGGCGGTGGAGGCGATGAATCTCATCGCCGAACAGTTCAACGCTCAGGTGCGCGCCTACAAGGACCGCAGCCAGTAACGAGCGCAGGCACCGCGCCTGGCACGAATAAGCGCCCGCTCAAAGGCGGGCGCGTTGCGTTTTGTCAGGTACGTTTGGCGGCAGTTACCTGAGGCTATCGATTTCCTTACCGAGGTCGTGTTTGTTCTCGGTGACGATGCGCTCCAGCACTCGAATGCGCTCTTCCAGCCGATCTATCTGTGCCAGCGTGTCTTCCAGCTCAGGATCCTGGGCTGCGCTTTTGGCACTCTTGACCTTAAGGTACTTCTGGATCGTGTCTGCCGTGAAGACGATTGCGACAATACAGACGACGTAAAACAGTGTATTCATTGGCCGGTCCCTGTTCCGTTGTTCACAGTTTTCGAAATTCCTGCTCGAGCTGAAAGCGTGGCGATGTGACTTGTTTTTCCAATTCAGCCAGCCGCTGATCGAGACTCTTGTAGCGTTCCTTGACGTCCTTTAATGACGGTCCCGTCGCCACGGCCGCAGGCTCTTCCATAACTGAGTGTTTCGCGGCACGACGTTGCGCGCGTCGGGCCCGCCTGCACGATCCTGAGCGTCGCAGGCCCCAACGTGTCTCGCGAGCATCGTCGCCTCGACCTGACTCGGCCGGTATGAGCATTACAGCAGCCAGGTAGCCAATAACCGCAAAAGGCATCGCCGTAAGAAATGCAATGAACGCCAGGATGCGAGTGACTTTCAGGTTGAGTCCGAAATACCTGGCCAGTCCTGCGCAGACACCGCCGATGACGGCACAATCCGCGTCTCGATAGAATCCCCGCGCCGTCGCATTGCTGTATGAAGTCATGATCCTCCCCAATAATCACTACCGTATCGCCGCCAGAATTCATTTTCCGTTCTGCGACCGTAATACACCAGCGGCTTTTCCTTGATCAACAAGGTCGCCGCCAGGTAGAGGCCGGCAGTCAGCCAGAAGAAGAACAACAGACTGATTACGGCGATCACTCTGACCGTACCAACCCGGAAGTTGAAACGGTCGGCTATTCCGGCACACACGCCGAACACCAGACCGTTCTCCCGGTCGCGGTAAAATCCTCGTAATGGCCCGAAATCCATGTCCCACGTGTCTCGACTCATTCCTTGCTCCTCTGTCGTTCGATCGGGCTACTCTGCCTCAGCGTGTCGGTTTGTTTCCGCGGCAACCCGTGCTTTCAGATCATTAAACTCCTTGCTGACTGACTCTTCCGCTTCAAGACTCGCAAACTCGTGATCGATGTCTTTGGGCAGGCCCAGGTCGTAAGCCTCGACGCGACCCTCAACATCATCGATACGCCTCGTATAGGCTTCAAAACGAACCATGGCATCGTCGATTTTGTAGTCGTGAATTTTCTTGCGTGCGGCCAGTCGGCTGCTCGCAGTCTTGTGGCGGGCAAGTAACGATTTTTGACGAGTCTTCGCGTCTTCGAGCTTGCTCTCGAGACGGGCGATGTCATCGTTCAATTTGGTCAAGCCGTCCTCAACCGTCAGGTAATCCTCTTTCAGGGCGTCGACCGCACCTGCTACCCGCGACTTTTCAACCAGCGCCGCTTTCGCAAGGTCCTCACGTCCCTTGCGCATGGCAAGCTCGGCTTTATCGTTCCAGTCATCCTTCTCTCGATCGAGTGATTCGATTTTGCGATTCAGGTCTTTCTTATCGGCGATGGAGCGTGCCGCCGCTGATCTGACTTCGACCAGCGTGTCCTCCATTTCCTGGATCATCAGCCGGATGATCTTTTCCGGGTCCTCGGCTTTGTCGAGTATCGAATTGATATTGGAGTTCACGATGTCGCTGAATCTCGTGAAAATGCCCATGTTTTATCCTCTTTCAGGTGAGTCCTGCTACTGCTAATGCAGCATTCATGCCAAAATCCCTCAAAACGAATAACTAATTGTTTTTTATAAATTTAGTGTCCCGCGACGGCCCCTGATATGAAGCGCAAAGTTAGTTATATTGACTAATGATTAGCATTTTTAGCTAACTTATGGCCTAATCTTCGAATGCCAACCCGAACTGAATCGCAGCCCATTATTGGCGAGGCACCGGCGTTCCTGGAAATGCTTGAGCATGTATCGCGGGCCGCACCACTCTCCAAGCCGGTCCTGGTCGTCGGGGAGCGGGGCACGGGCAAGGAGTTGCTCGCCTCGCGTCTGCATTTTCTTTCCGCGCGGTGGGAGCAGCCGGTCGTCAAGGTCAACTGCGCGGCCCTGACCGAGTCAATCCTGGAGTCCGAACTCTTCGGTCACGAAGCTGGCGCATTCACGGGCGCGGTTAAAACCCATATCGGGCATTTCGAGCGCGCTGACGGTGGCACGCTGATACTCGACGAACTGGCAACCATCTCGTTGCGGATGCAGGAGAAGATCCTGCGCACGATTGAGTATGGCGAGGTTCAACGCGTTGGAGGCACCGATACGGTACAGGTTGACGTGCGTATCGTGGGATCGACCAATGCCGACCTGCAGGCGCTGGCCGCAGCAGGACGTTTTCGAACGGATTTGCTGGATCGACTGGCATTCGACGTGATTACCGTGCCGCCGTTGCGCGACCGGGTCGAGGATATTCTGCCGCTCGCGAACGCTTTCGCAATCAATATGGCGAGCGAACTCAAGTGGAAGTACTTCGCGGGCTTCAGTCCACGCGCATCGTCGGCGTTACTCAGGAACCGCTGGCCAGGCAATGTGCGAGAACTCAAGAACACGATTGAGAGAACGGTATATCGATCACCCGATCCGGAACAGCCTATTACCGAACTGGCGCTGGATCCCTTCGACTCGCCTTTCAAATTGGCACAGCCAGTTGTTGGCGGGGAAAAATCGGTAAAGACTCGCCGGGCGCCGTTGCTGCCAACCAACCTCGTGCAGAGGCTGGTCGATGTGGAGACAGATCTGCTGGAAGCAGCCCTCGAAAAGTCGCGATTCAACCAGCGCGTAGCTGCCGAATTGCTGGGGCTCAGTTACCACCAGTTTCGCGGCAGACTCAAGAAGCTCGACATCAGCAGCAAGCCCTGACGGATCTCCAGAGAACAGGCCTGCAGAGAACGGCTGTCGGCATCAGCTCTCGTCGCGATAGCGGCGCACGTAGACGGCCGCGGTCACGAATATCCCGCAGACAATGACGCCGGTCCACAGCGATGGGCTGGTGAGGAACTTCATGACATCGAGTTGCGCCAGCAGGCTCACAAACTCCTCGTTCACCCGCAGCTTGTCTTCATCAAAGAACGCTTCGAGGTCCATGCCGCGGAACAGTGGCAGCATCCCGCCGCGGCCGAACACGGCTTCTGCGAACATCGCGCTGCGCAGGAAAATGACCTCCAGTAACGGGATTAGCACCAGCGGCATGAAGGCCATCAGGAGCGGCGACCGCTTTGTATAGGCTGAGACGAACAGGAACCACCCAACAAACGGCGACATCCAGAGCGCGGTCGCGAGCATGACGATCAGCCCGGCCAACCAGTTGTCCAGCAGCGGTACGGATCCCCAGATCAGCAGCCCGGCATCGCCGCCCTTGGCACTAACCCAGAGGCTGGTGACGATCAGGTTGACGATATGGGTGGCAATAACCGCGATAATCGTAAAGAGGGGAATAACCAGCAACGCCGTCGCGAGCTTGGCCAATACTGCCTCCGCATCGGTGACCGGCAGTGACCGCCAAAACAGGATGCTCTTGTCTTTGCGCTCCGCGTACAGCGAATCGAGCGTGTAAAAAATAGTCAGTACGCCGGCAGCGAACAGGAACAGCCACGACGTGCCGATGAAGAACCCGGTCAAAACAACCTTCCGCTCGGCATCGCCGGCCAGGTTGGTCGCACCGAAAATTGCGAGATCCAGTTCTTTTGCGAATCCACCGGCGAACATCAGTGCCGCCAGCGTGCCCAGGGTGACGATGCTCGCGATCGCTACTGGCGTAATGTAGATCGAGCGATGCTCCCAGATTTCCCGCTTCAGCAGTGCCGTCAGATGCCCGATCATTTGCGCGCCCCTTTGACTTTCGCCACGAACAGATCCGCCACCGATGGCGTGCGTAGCTCGCCAAGACCCACGAGGTTGTCCCGGCTTACGCCTTCGAAAATAAATACCGATTTGCCAAACATTTCGTTTTCCGCGATTGGTGCCAGGCCCCTTGCCTTTTTCGCTTCTTCACCGGAGCTCATTACCTCAACGTACTGCTCGGCCAGGGCGTCCATCGTTGCATCCAGCAAGATCTTGCCGTCGTTGATAAACATGATGTCAGTCAGCAGGTTCTCAATCTCCTCAACCTGGTGCGTCGTTATCAGAATTGTGCGCTGCTCGTCGAAATAGTCATTTAGGAGATTCGCGTAAAACTCCTTGCGGAAGAGGATGTCGAGGCCCAGCGTGGGCTCATCAAGCACCAGTAGTTTTGCGTCGATTGCCATGATGATCGAGAGATGCAGCTGCGTCACCATGCCTTTTGATAACTCGCGCACCTTTGCGTCGGAGCGCACCGACGTCTGCTGCAGAAAAACCTCGGCACGCTTGCGGGAGAAGTTCGGATGTACGGCTTCGACAAAATCGAGGAGCTGGGTCACACGAATCCAGCGCGGCAATACGGCAACGTCGGCGATGAAGCAGATATTTCGCATCAGCTCCTTGCGCTGCCGGAACGGATCGAGTCCGAGGACGGACAAATCGCCGTCACAGTCGGTCAGGCCAAGCACGGCTTTGAGTAACGTCGTCTTACCGGCGCCGTTCGGCCCGATCAGCCCGAGAATCTTGCCCTCTTCGATATCGAAACTGACGTTATCGACGGCGCGCACAGCACCGAAGTGTTTTGAAACGCCGCGGGCAGTAACCAAGCTTGTCATTCTTCCCCTCCAGCAACCGAGTTTGTTGCGCCCTTCCTGAGCAAGGTATCTGTATCAAGCCCGAGTCGTTTGATCGTCGCAAGTACCATCGGCCATTCCTTCTCGATGAAGCGTGCACGCTCATCCAGCAGTAACTTCGCCTGAGCGCCGTCATTGACGAACATGCCCCGGCCGCGTTTTTTCTCGACCAGCCCTTCGTCGACCAGTTCCTGGTAGCCCTTGAGCACGGTCAGCGGATTGAGTCGGTATTCGGCGGCTACATTCCGTACGGATGGCAGTGCATCTCCGTCCGTCAGAATGCCCTCGAGAATCATCGTTACTACGCGATCACGCAGCTGCCGATAGATTGGCTGGTCTTCATTCCATTTTGGATCCATTGATTCGCGGTTCCTGTTTAAGGCTGCGGCGTTAGCAAAAACTGGCGGGCCCTAATGAAGTCCTCTGCCGTGCGTGGTATTCGGCTTCATTCATCATCAAACAGCAGCTGCCGTATCTCGGCCGAGGCATCGATGGAGATTGCCAGCGGCGTGATGTCGAAATGCGCGTTCAAGCTTGCCCTCAGCGGATGTGTACGCTCTTGCGCAGCAACGGCCTCCGCGCGCTCAATGCTCGAGACCGCGACCTGATAATCCGCGGCACCTGCCTGTGCGGCGACCAGCGCAATGATCATCAGAAGCATGATGGTAAGGCTGACTACGTCGTTTATTGCGGGCATCGTTTTTGACATGGTTTCCTCCCGGACCCAACCGGGTGATGTTGATTGTTAGTGGCTTAGTGTTGTAGTTAACTATAACACCAATAACCCGGATTGCAAGCCCCTTGAGCTCTTTTTTTGACCCAACTCCGGCCCCCTCCGCGTTTATTGGGGCTGAACCTCAAGAAAATCAGGAAAGGTGGCGGCAGCAGTGACGACAGCAGCAAATACGGCTTCACTTTGCAGTCGGGTGGCGCTGGCCTATGCTCCGCGTATGGGCCACGTACCGGACGACGGCGCGCTGATGCTGCGTTACAAAGATGGCGATGTCGCCGCCTTCGAAACCCTTTATCGGCGCCACAATGATGCGTTATATCGCTATTTGCTGCGTCTGTGCCGGCACCGCGAGTCAGCCGAGGATATCTTCCAGGAAGTCTGGGGGAAGATTATCAAGTCGCGTGACAACTATCGGGTCACGGCCAAATTCACGACCTTTCTCTACCGCGTCGCGCACAACTGTTTTATCGATCATTTACGGCGCAACAAGCGGCATGCCAATGGGCTCGAGCTCGACGTGGATCAGCATGCCGGCAACGAGGCCCAACCCGACATGGATACCGAGCGACTGCTGGCCAAAGAGCGGCTGGCCCGGGCGTTGCTCGACCTTCCCGACGAGCAGCGGGATGTTTTTCTGCTACATGAAGAAGCGGGTTTGAGCATCGATGAAATTGCGGCCGTTACCGGCAGCAAACGTGAGACGGCGAAAAGCCGCCTGCGCTACGCCGTTAACAAGCTGCGTGATGCCATCAGTGAACCGGTGAGCCACCATGACGAATGATCGCGATAACATGACGGCTGACCCGTCAGTGTCGGCAACCTACCGCCAACTGGCCAAAGAGAGGACTCCGGCCAGTCTGGACGAAAAGGTCCTGCAAAAGGCCGCCGCGGCGCCGAGCGCTGGCTCACGGCGAGGTATGGTGTGGATGAAGCCGGTTGCCTGGGCGGCCACCATTGGCCTCAGTCTCGCCATTGTCCTCGAAATGACACAGTTGCCCCAGGCACCGCTGGAGGTCGATGTCGTGGCGCCGCCGGCGCGAACAAACACTCGCCCCACCCCGGTTCCGGTCAGCCTCGATCCGGCAGCAGCGGAAAGCCGCAACACCAAGCCCACCAGGCACCGTTCCGAGACGGGCGCTATCGAAGAATCCAAGGCGCAGCCGATGGTGCCGGCAGCGACACCGGAACCAGCGAGCGCACGGGAGGCGGCGCAGCCGAAGGTCATCGAGTCGCCCGACCTTGGGCCGCTGGCAGATGGCGACATGAC
>JBATID010000094.1:0-22668 GCA_049667545.1 Woeseiaceae bacterium | reverse complement strand
GCGCACGACCAGCACTTTCTCAAGTGTCGTCACCTCCGGACGAGCCGCTGCAGCGTCGACATTCGCTTTGAGCGGTATGCTTTTGCCACCACGCAATCCCTCGTCCGCGGTGATCACAATATTGGATTCACAGTCATGAATGCGTCCTGCCAGGGCATCGGGCGAGAACCCGCCGAACACGACCGAATGTACAGCGCCAATCCGCGCACAAGCGAGCATCGCAACGGCCGCTTCCGGAATCATCGGCATGTACAACGTAATGCGATCACCCTTTTTGGCACCCAACGCTTTGAGTGCATTGGCAAACTTGCAAACGCGCGCGTGCAGTTCGCGGTATGTGATCGTCAGATCGCGCTTCGGGTCATCGCCTTCCCAAATGATCGCAACATCGTCGCCCTTGCTTTCCAGGTGTCGGTCGACGCAGTTGTAGCAGGCGTTCAGCGTGCCATCGTAATACCAGCGAATATGCAGATCGTCCTTGTCGAACGAAACGTCCTTCACCTGCGTAAACGGTTTGATCCAGTCGACACGTTTGGCTTCATCGGCCCAGAACCCCTCGTTGTCCTCGACCGAGCGTTTGTACATCGACTCATAGCGCGCCTTGTCGATCAGCGCCCGTTGCTTGACTGCCTTAGGAACCGCATAAATTTGTTCAGTCATGGTGCCCTGCCTCGCTGTTACCGTTGTTGTTTTGGGTTCGTTGCCTCGTGTTTATTGACCTTGGCCGTCCGACTGTCCCGCCAATTGCAGTATTCGTTGTGCCTGCAAAAAATGTGGCCTGTCGACCATTTTGCCGTCCATTCCCACTGTCCCGCGTCCCGGATTATCTGCAAACAGCGCGACGATACGGTGCGCGTGCTCTATTTCTTCGGCCGACGGCGTAAATGCCGCGTTGATAGGTTCGACCTGCGACGGATGTATCGCCAGCATGCCGCCGAACCCGTCACGGCAGGCATTGCTGGCAAAGTTTACCAGCCCGTCGCGGTCGTGGAAGTCCGTAAAGACCGTATCTATTGCCGTAACCTGCGCCGCGGCGGCCGCCAGCAGGCACAGCGAGCGCGCCATCTCAAAAGTTGGCAGCCAGTTGCCGCGTGCATCGCGGTTCGCGCGGGCCCCTATGGCCGCACCCAGGTCCTCGGCACCCCAGGACAACGCCTGCAAGCGCGGCGTCGCATTAACGTAGCCATCTAACGTCAACAATGCCGCCGGATGCTCGGTGCAGAGTGCCATGATGCGGGTAGCACCAGCGGTGATGCCGTGCTGTTTCTCCAGCCTATCCAGTCGCTCGGCGAGCTGCACGGCAGCAGCGGCACTCCGCGGTTTGGGCAAGACAATACCAACCGGGGCCGCGGGCATGACCGCTTCGAGATCGGCCTCGGCATCGTCCGTATCGATCGGGTTAATTCGCACCCAGACGTTGTTCTTACCACGAATATATTCGGCCGCCCGCTGGCGCGCCTCGGGACGCGCGTCGGGTACAACAGCGTCCTCGAGATCGAGGATCAAAGCGTCAGCGCCGGTGTCGCCCGCTTTTTGCAGTTTTCTCTCGCTGTCCGCAGGGACAAACAGGAAGCTGCGCGTCACTCCGGCTGCCTCAGCATCAGCGCCGCACGCTTGCACTCGCCGACAAGTTCGTCGCGCTGGTTGAACGCACGGTGCGCAAAAATCACGATGCCGTTGTCGGGGCGGGACTTGCTCGCGCGTAGCTCCAGCACTTCGGTCTGCACATGGATCGTATCGCCGCAAAACAGCGGCTTGGGAAATCGTACTTCGTCCCAACCCATGTTGGCGACGGTCGTGCCGTGCGTCGTATCGTTGACCGAAATACCCACCATAAAGCTCAGCGTCAGGCAGCTATTCACGAGCGGCTTGCCGAAGGGAGTGCTTTTCATGTATTCGGCATCGAGATGCAACGGCGACGGGTTGTGCGTCATCGTGCTGAGCAGCACGTTATCGGCGTCCGTGATCGTGCGCCGAATCGGGTGATCGAAGATCTGCCCTACGCTGAATTCTTCAAAGTACAGTCCTGGCATCGGAGACTCGCGTGCAATGAGATGAACATGTGATTGTGCCAGCGTCCGGCGCATCAATACAGCGATCCCGGGTCGCCGCGCCGTTGCGTTCGTGGTCGGTGCAGGTATGACCGCCTGCCCAACGCGGATGAGCGCCGACGCGAGGAAGCCTTCTTCGACGCTTTTTAGGCGGTACAAAAAAAGCGCTTATCGGGCGCGCTCTATAGCCTCGAGGATCAGCCGGCGTGCATCGTCGGCGCCGTGCCAGTCGTCAATCTTGACCCACTTGCCGGGCTCCAGGTCCTTGTAATGCTCAAAGAAATGCTGGATCTGCTGCAACGTGATTTCCGGCAGGTCAGAGTGAGTGAGCACATGGTCATAGCGCTTGGTCAATCTATGCGACGGCACGGCAATGATCTTCTCATCCTGGCCTGCGTTGTCCTCCATGATCAGCACGCCCACCGGGCGTACGTTTATCAGGCAGCCGGGCACCAGTTCGCGGGTATTGATGACCAGCACGTCGATCGGATCGCCATCCTCGGACAAGGTGTGTGGCACAAAACCGTAATTTCCCGGGTATGCCATGGGTGTATACAGGAACCGGTCAACGACCAGCATGCCGGCATCTTTGTCCATTTCGTACTTGATCGGTTGTCCGCCAAGCGGCACTTCGATGATGACGTTCACGTCGTTCGGGGGGTTATCGCCGATGGCTATGGCGTCGATGCGCATGTGTGGCTACTCCGGAAGTTGTCGCTTGAGCGGCCGCTATTCTAGCTCGAAAGAATCGGGCGCGCCCACGGCCTCTAGATCTGAATTATCTGCTCGCGCTCGGCAATGTGTACCGGGGCGGTCAGGTCCTCGCGCAGCTTGTCTGCCAGTGCCTGTTGCGCCTGCGGCTCACCGTGCACGAGATACACGGGCGGCCTGTTGCGAAAGGCGCCATACCAGGCAACCAGGTCGGCCTGGTCACCGTGCGCAGAAAGTCCGCCTATCGTATGCAACTGGATTCTGACCCGGTACTCGTCGCCGTAGAGCTTGATCGTATCGGCACCGTCAACGAGTCTTCGCCCCGGCGTTCCCTCGGCCTGGAAGCCGACTATCACAAGGTGGCATTCCGGACGCCAGACGTTGTTCTTCAGATGGTGAAGAATGCGGCCGCCACTGCACATACCGCTACCCGCAATGATAATCGCGCCGGATCGAATGTCGTTGATCGTCATTGACTCTTCCGGCGTGCGCGTCATGTGGAAATTGGGTAGTTCCGGCAGATTGGAGTCCGGTCCGAACAACCGCGCGCCATAGAGGTGTCTGAATTCGGCATAGACCTGAGTCGCCTCGATCGCCATCGGGCTGTCCAGGTAGATTTGCCAGGCGTCGAGGTTCCAGCGTTCGTAGTTTTCTGCCAACAGGTACAAGAGATCCTGGGACCGCCCAACGGTAAATGCCGGAATCAGGATGTTGCCCTGTGAGGCACGCGCATCGCGAAACACCGCCGCCAATTCCGCCAGCGTATCGTCGAAAGCCCGATGCTCGCGATCACCGTAAGTGCTCTCCAGCAAAACGGTGTGCGCTTCAGTGATCGTTGCTGGCCGGTTCATGACCGGCGCATCCCGATAACCCAGGTCGCCGCTGAACACGAGCTTGCGCTCGCCGCCCTTGCCGCGGTAGCAGAGTTCTACGATTGTCGATCCGAGAATATGGCCGGCGTCATGAAAGCGCAGCACGAGATCGGGCACGACCTCGAGTTCTTCACCATAGGCGAGGCCGCGGAACAACTGCAGGGAATTTTCTGCATCTGCGCGGGTGTACAGCGGCTCGAGCAGTGGCTGCCCGCGTCGACGCCGCTTGCGATTTGCGTACTCCGCGTCCTTTTCGTTGAGATACCCGGAATCCGGCAACATGATGCCGCACAGTGCTTTGGTCGCATTCTGGACGAAGATCGGGCCCGTGTAGCCTTGCCGAACCAGGAGAGGAACGCGTCCGGAATGATCGATATGGGCATGACTCAGGATGACGGCGTCAATTTCATCAACGGCGACCGGCAGCGGCTCCCAGTTGCGCTCTTCGCTTTTTGGCCCGCCCTGAATCAACCCGCACTCGAGCAAGACCGTGTGCGATGGCGTACGTATCGCATACAGGGAACCCGTCACTTCTCCTGTTGCTCCCAGGAACTGCAGTTGCAGGCTCATTATCGTTACCTTGCGACCGTTGGCTTTACTCCGGGCGGACGCCTACCCCGGGAACTCGGCAAATAGCTTCGCAACGCCGGCCTTGATGGTCGGCGCAGGGTCCGCGCGATCCTGTGCAGTAACTGTCTTCTGCGCCCAGCCATGCCACACCGGCTTGCCCGTTTCGTTGTCGAACAGGTCGACACCCAGCGTGCCCTCGGTGTAGTTCCTGGCCTCGATCTTGCGGAAGTAATAGTGGCTGTGCGGCGTGTGCCAGCCCCAGTGACCGCGATAGTCCATGGGATAGGAATCTATGCGTACCTTCTCGCGCGAGCCCACCGTGTAGGCAACGAGAAAGTCAGCCGCTTCCCGGTCTTCTGTGAATACAAAACCGTGTTGCTGCAGTTCTTCCGAGATTGCGGTATTGATCATGGAACTCGCCAGCGGGCTGATCGCTCGCGAGCCCTCGGCGGGAACATAGGGCTCGCTGCTAATCCATGCAAAGGACCGGTAAGCACTAAAGTCGGTGGATTCGTCAACGTACGAACCCGTTTTTATCGTTGCGCAACCGCTCTGCAACACGGTCAGCGCGATCAGCACGGCTGCGAGCCTGCCAATTTTATCGGATGTCATCGCAGATCTCCTTATCGTTCAGATCCTCTCGACGACATGATTCAGCGCCGCCAGGCGCGTGTCTATTCGGGATTGGCGTTACTGGCCTGTGGTCTGTCCGTACTTGAGTGATCCGGCTTTTTGGCGTCGCGAGTAAGCTAACCCGGCGAGACCAAGCACCAGGAGCGCGAGCGTGCCGGGTTCCGGGACCGCCACGCCGCTGCCGTGTAAGCGGAATGCCATGACCCTGTTGGTGCCGCCACCAGAATGGCCGGTACCATCGAAGTTAAGGGACTGGTACGCAAACCCGTTATTGCCCCACGATGTCGAGTACCAGGCGACATAGGAGCTCTTGTTGGCCAGATCCCAGATGCTCAGCGCATAGCTGCCCGCCGACAGTTGCAGCCCGGTTATTGCTGCGACGACGTCGCTCTCCGCCGACCCGGCGAAGGAATCGATGAGAAGGTCATACATGGAGAGGACCTGTGAGAACAGTAACGTCCCTCGATCGGCCGTCCAGACCGAATATTCCACCTGCGGGCTGCCGGCAACGAAAAGACGGGCATCAATCTGTGTGATCTCGGAATCTTCCGTCAGCGTGAAATTGTCCCAGACACGCCACATCGTGCCGCAGCCGCTGCACCACGGCGCGCCGCCGGTATGGACGCCGTCCTGGTAGGGGGTTTCAAAAACGATCGGATCGGCAAATGCGCACAGCGGCGCCATCAGGATAAGGATCGCAGCGCATTTCCTTATGTTGTTCCTCATTGCACAGTCCCCTGGATTTATCCGAATTTCAGCGGTTACCTAAAAACACGCAAGTCGCGTGCCGGACTGAAGCATGGCGACCTTATGTAAAATGAAATCCGCGAATGGGACTCAAAACTGTGGCACGTGTCACAGTGCTGGCGGGTTATGGTAAATCGCGTTTGAGACGCGCCACCCCGCAAGCGGACCGTTTGTAAGAGGATCCGACACTAACAAGACCGGGCACTGCTCGTTATGCGGGGCTCGCCCTTAGCTCATAGTCGCCGATTTTGATCCTGTCACCGGGACTGATCTGGTGACGTTTGATTTTGCTGCCGTTGACGATGGTGCCGTTGAAACTCTTCAGGTCCTCGACGAAAACTTCGCCATTGGCGAGCACGATCAGCGCATGGTGACGACTGACGAACTGGCCGCCAAGGCGAAGCTCGCATTCGTCAGCGCGGCCTATAATTACTTTAGATTGACTCTGACTGATTTCAACGATCTGCTCGCAGTCTCCGTTCTTGAGCACTTCGATACTCAGAACGGCGCCACTCGGCGCAACCTGCTCGTCTGACCGTCCTGTTTGCTCTCGCAACTGCGCCCGGACAATCCTGAGGTCCGTGGCGTATATGTCCAGCCCGGCCTCCAAATCCGCGATTCGAGTGTCTCGTTCCGCTAACGACTCTTCGAGCTTTTGGATGAGCGCTTTGGTCTTGGATTTCCGTTTGGTGCCGGTTTTTTTCGGCACTGCTTTTGTAACGCCGGATTGCTCCTTGGGTTCTTCAGCGACTGCATTGCCCGTGTAATTTTCATCGGTCTTGCGCCGGCCTTGGCTATTCAACGGCACGGCATGCGGCAGCATTTTCTCCCTGTCCGCCACGATACGAACCAGCTTATCGTGGATTACACGGTTTTCTCGCGCACAGGCTTCCGCCAACGTAGCATTACACAGCGCGTTTATTTTCCCGGGGATACCACCGGAATACCGATAGATCATCGCGCGCGCTGCGTTCGAGAACTTCGCGACGTCGGCACCGCCAGATGCGTTCAGACAGTGCCACACGTATGCATCAGTTTCAGACTCCGTATAAACACGAATGTTGAAATCCGCGCGATGGTCGAACTTCACGCTTCGCATCGCTGGTGATTTCATGATGCGCAGAAGATCGGAATTCCCCGCGAGCACCACGCTAAGGACTTTTCGGCCTTTGTTCGTGGTCGCCGAAATCCAGCGAAGTTGTTCCAGAACGGATGGCTTGACCAGGTGCGCGTTGTCCACAAGGAGCAAAACAGGATTGCCGGCCGTACCTTGATATTTCAGGAACTCGCGAGTGATATTCCGGAACTCCTTAAGCGTCCCACTTATTTCATCAAAACCGAGCTGCTGCAGGAAATCGAAGTAAAACTGCTTGCCGGTCTTGCAGGTCTCGTCAAACCTCGCATGAGTGGTGTCCTCAGGAAGGTTGGCGACATACCGATTCAGCAGGGTCGTCTTGCCGGAACCGTCAACACCGCAAATCACGGCGAGGCTGCCAGGGACTTCAGTCGCACTGACCAGTCGGTCGTTTAAAAGGGCGTATTGCTCGCAATCGAAAATCTCGAGAGGCTCGAGAGGCGGCCCAAACGGCGCCCGCTGCATTCCGAAATATTTGAGGAATGTCTCCTCAGGAACTGGTTTCCTTTGGGCTTTTGCCATGCCCGCGCTCCTGTTTATATTTTTGTCATTCGCCAGGACACACGCGGAGCAACCCTGTGCACCGCTTGGGACAGCTGGTCCCGGCGATTTCCTCTACAGGTTTTGCATCATTGTTGATCAAAATCAGGCGTACTGAAAGCAAAAATTCGCCTCAATTCGAGAGTTTTCACATAATCTATTGAAATTATTGCCTTTTATTACGGCCCAGACGTCCCTGGGTAAAGGTGACACTGCACGAAGTGTGGCGCGCTGGCCGTGCCGGTGTTCACCTTCGGCGGCACAAGCTCCTTACACTGCGGCATCGCCTCAGGGCATCGCGGATGAAACGGACAACCGCCGGGCGGATTCATCGGCGACGGCACGTCGCCGCCGAGAATGATCCGCCTGGACTTCCGCTTCACATCAGGCACCGGAATCGCCGACATGAGCGCACGTGTATAAGGATGTTTTGGTTCGCGGTACAAGTCGGCGCTCGACGCGAATTCCACCACGCGTCCGAGGTACATGACGCCGACGTCGTCGCTGACATGCTGAATCACGGCCAGGTCGTGCGAGATAAACAGGAACGAGATGCCCTGCTCACGTTGCAACCGCGCAATCACGTTGAGCACCTGCGACTGCACGGAGACATCGAGAGCAGAGACGGGTTCGTCGGCAACGATGAAACTCGGGTTCAGCGCCAGTGCCCGCGCAATGCCGATACGTTGCCGCTGGCCACCCGAGAACTCATGCGGATATCGCGACAATGCCTGTTTACGGAGCCCAACGATATCCAGTAACTCATCGACCTTTGCACGGCGCTCAGCCGGCGTGCCGATGCCATGCACATCGAGTGGCTCACGAATAGTGTCGCCGACCAGGCGGCGCGGACTCAAAGACGCGTACGGATCCTGGTAGATAATCTGCATTTCGCGGCGTTTTGCTTTGAGGGCATCTTTCGACAGCCCGATCAGGCTTTCGCCATTCAATATGACGTCACCACCCGTCGGCTCGGTCAACCGCAGCACGGCACGCCCAAGCGTCGACTTGCCGCAGCCTGATTCGCCGACGAGGCCGAGCGTGCGCTCGCGCTGCAACTCGAAACTGATGCCATCGACCGCCTTCACCCAGGCCTTCACACGATGAAACAAACCGCCCCGCACGGGAAAGTACTTTTTTAAATCCACGACTTTGAGCAAAGGTTGCGACACGGTTTCGTCCTTAATCCAGCGGGTGGAAACACGCAACGGCGGATGGTCCGGACGCTTGCGCGTCGAGATGCGGTCGCTGCAAACGGCATTCGTCAGTTACTCGCGAACAACGATCAGCGAAGCGGCAACCAGCCGGCAAGTGCAAAAGATCCGGCACCATGCCTGGAATGATCGGCAATTCGCCCAGCTTTTCCTCACGCAGTTTTGGAATGGAATCGAGCAAGCCGCGCGAGTAAGGATGCTGCGGATTCTCAAATAACGACTCTATGTCGGCACGTTCGATGATTTCGCCACAGTACATGACCAGCGCGCGCTGGCAGGTTTCAGCGACGACGCCGAGATCGTGGGTAATCAGGATGACGGCCATCTGGAACTCGTCCTGTAATTCGACGATCTGTTCGAGGACCTGGGCCTGCGTCGTCACATCCAGCGCCGTGGTCGGCTCATCGGCAATCAGCAGCTTCGGACTGCACGAGAGCGCCATCGCAATCATGACGCGCTGGCGCATGCCGCCCGACATCTCATGCGGATACTCATTGATGCGCTTTTGCGGCGCCGGAATGCCAACCTTCGAAAGCATCTCGGTCGCTTCAAGTTTTGCCTGTCTGCGTGTCAACGCCCGATGCCGCGTAAGTACATCGACCATTTGCGTGCCGACAGTCAACACCGGGTTCAACGCGGTCATCGGCTCCTGAAAAATCATCGAAATCTCGTCGCCGCGCAAGGACTGCATCTCGTTTTCCGAGAGCTTTGTCAGATCACGGCCCTGCAGCAGTATTTCGCCGGCGACGATACGGCCGGGCGGCGACGGTATCAGCCGCAGCAATGACAGCCCCGTGACAGTCTTACCGCAACCCGACTCACCAACAATACCGAGTGTCTCATTCGGGTAGACATCGAAACTGATGCCATCGACGGCACGCACCGGCCCGTAGCGTGTCGAAAACTCGATGATGAGATTGCGGACACTCAGTAGCGGTTCGTCCTTACGCTCGCTCATGACTCGGCCACTTTCTTGGGATCCAGCGCATCCTGCAGCGCGTCGGAAAACATGTTGAAGGCCATCACCAGCACAAACAGGAACACCGATGCCCAGATGAAATTATTGAAGAAACCAGCGAGTACCTCCAGTGTCGACTCGGAGATCATCAGGCCCCAGCTGACGCCGTCCTGCACACCGAGACCCAGGAAGCTCAAAATCACTTCGGACTTGATTGCTGCAACAAAAACGATCGTCGCCTGCACCAGCAGAATATGAAACGTGTTGGGAACGATGTGTCGAAAAATAATAGTAATTTGCGGGACGCCGATAGCTCGTGACGCTTCAACGAACTCAAAATTCTTGAGCTTGATAACCTCGCCACGCACGAGTCGCCCCGTCGTCGTCCAGAAGGTCGAGACCATCGCGACGTGCATGGCCCAGGGGTTGCCCTGCAACGCAAACGCAACCGCGGCAACGAACAGGTAAAAAGGAATCGAGTCGAGCACGCCCATGAGCCAAAGGATGATCGCGTCGATCCAGGTACCGCTGAAAAAGCCAGCCACGGCGCCCAGCACGGCGCCGAGAATCGTGGACAGCACGGCGACAGTCAGGCCGATCTCGAACGCCGTTTTCGTGCTGTAGAGGCTGCGCTCGAAGATATCCTGGCCGATAATGTTTGTACCGAACCAGTGCTCCGAGCTCATCGAGCCCCACTTTGGCCCCTCGACATCACTCCACTCGGAACCCCAGACTCCAAACCAGACGCCGACGGCGGCAATAAAATAGGCCACCACAATACCCAGGCCAATCATGCCGGCGCGGTCGCGCCGAAATTTGTACAGCGCCTTGCCCCAGATGGATTCCGGGTGCTCCTCCACGTCCGGTACCTTGTCAGCCACTTCGATGGCAGCGCTCATTTCAGAGACACCCTGGGATCGACCGCCCGGTAGAGAATGTCGGTAATGAGGAGCGTGATTACGAACAGCACGGCTGTCAGCCCGACCACCGCTTTGAGTACCGGTTGATCACCGCTCGTGATGGCATCGAACGTAACCTTGCCGACGCCGGGAATGCCGAAGTAGCTCTCAATCAGCAGGCTGCCGCTGACAATCACCAGCGGGATGGAGAACATGATGCGCGTGATGATCGGAATCGCAGCGTTCTTCAGGATGTGCTTGTACAACAGTTTGCGCGGGCCAATGCCAAACGCACGCGCTGTGCGCACGTGATCGCGCGTCATTTCTTCGACGATGACCGCGCGGTAGAAGCGCGTGTTGTAGCCAAGCGCGACAAACACTGAAGCCAGCGTCGGCACCGTCACGTACATCACGTAGTCATAAAAATTATGTACATTCCAGCCGCGCACCGGGAAGATATTTAGCCCGTAGCTGGACGACAGCAGGATCTGGAACGCGATGATGACGATCAGGAAACTAATACTCATGCCGACGACTGAGAAACCCATGATGGCCTTGTCGATCCAGCCGCTGCGGTGGTACGCGGCGACCAGCGCCAGCAGGACGCCCAGCAGGTTACCGAGAATAAACCCGGGCGTGACCAGCGCCAGCGAAATCGGGATAGAGCGCATCAACATGTCACTAACCGGTTCGCCGCTGGAATCGGACAGCCCGAAGTCCAGCGTGGCCAGCTCTTTCAGGTATTCGGTATAACGAACAAGGAAGGTCCGGTCATAACCCAGTTCTGAGCGAACTTCAGCGATCTGCTCCGGCGTCGGGTTCTTGCCGAGCATCTCGAACGTCATGTCCGGTCCGAAGTAGACCATCAGCAAGAAGCTGACGAAGGTGACGCCAAGTATCAGCGGAATCCCACCGATGAGCTTGCGTATCGCGAATTTGAGAACGTCCACGATCAGTTACCGCCGTTCGCTACATCAACGAAGCGGAGATAAAACCCGCCGACGATCTCGCGATCCGGCATCGCAATAACATTTTTGTGCCACAGGTAGATGCGCATGCGCGCAATTCCCGAAATCGTCACGCAGTCGTCAATGAGCATCTGATTCATACGGTGATAGATTGCTGTTCGCTCCGGCGACGGCAACATCACCGATGCCTGCTCGTACAGCCGGTCAAACTCCGGGTTCTTGTAGTTGGCGTCGTTCGAGCCAGGCGAGCCGTTCGGCCCGTAAAATAGCTGCAGCGTGTTTTCTGCATCCGGAAAATCCAAGCCCCAGCCTTTGGAAATGAACGGAAGTTTGCTGTTGGACGTGTCTTTGACGAAGTCACCGAACGTTGCGTACTGTTTCAGCACGACCTTTTCCGGTGGGTAGCCGATTTTCTTCAGGAAACCGCGAAGCTGCTCATAGAACATACGCTGGTTAACGCCCGCGGGGGCGCCGTAGACAATTTCGGGAAGGTTTTCTTTATTCCAGCCGTTGTCCGCCAACAATTTTTTCGCGCCATCGATATCAAGCGTCACACTCTCATCAGACAGCTCGGGATCGAACTCGGGCACGGTAGGCGTGATAACGCCAGGAAACACCCGGCCCAGGCCAAAGTAAAAGCTCTCGTTGCGTCGCGACCAGTCGAAACCCTTGTTGATTGCGCACCGTAGCGCCTCGTTGCGTCGTTCGCGTTCCGGATCTTCATTATAGCCAAAGTCGGGGAAGTCCATGTTGAAGGACGCGAATACGAAGCCTGATTCAACGCTGTGATGCACGTGGTATTGCGCGCCGATCTCAGGCGTTGCGACGATCGGTTGTTTGGACACGAGTATTTTGTCGACCTGTTCGTTCGGTACCAGTACGTACTGGATCTCGTTGCCTTTCGTAAACGAGTTCCAGCGCGCCGCGTTCTCTTGAATAAAATGAATCTCCAGACGGTCTATGAACGGCGGCGCCCGCCCGTGAATCGCTTCGACGCCGGTAAAGGCCTGCGTCTCCGGGTTATAGCCCTCCTCCCATATATCGACCGGCTCCTGGCGGAAGTTGGCATTCTTCTCGTAGACGACTCGTGCCGAGTCATATGAAACAACCTTGAACGGGCCGGAGCCTACCGGATGAGAACCAAATTCTCGGCCATAGGTCTCGACAGCCTCGCGCGGGACGATTCCTGTATAACCCATGGTCAACGTATAGATGAGCTGCGGGTACGGTTTCACCAGGCGGATTTCGATCGTGTAACGATCCACCGCACGCAATCCTTCCACGGCCTGATCATAGTCCGACCCGGCATCCTTCCACGCATCGATACCAACGATGCGACCTTGCCACAGCCACGCGCCACGCGGCCTCTGTGTCGTGTCGAACTGTCGTTTCAGACTGTAGACAAAGTCCTCCGCCACAACCTCGCGACCCACGCCTCCTTCGAATGCCGGATCGTCAATGAAGTGCACACCACTCTTTATACGGATACGGTAAACAAGGCCGTCTTCAGAAATCTTCGGAGGACTGGCCGCAAGATTCGGCGTGACCGCGTAGGGTCTCGCCAGATATTTGAATCGATACAGCGTGTCGTACGCATTGAGTACTACAGTATTTGCATAGATGTTGGATGCCTGCACCGGGTCGATCGTCGACGGAGCGCCGTCCATCGACGCTTTATACACTTTGGTGTCAGGCGCAATCTCGCCAGTCGGGTCGGTTGGCCTCTCCTGCTCGTCTCCACAGCTCGCCAGCGTCAGCAAGACGAAGACAAGCAACAGAGAGGAGTGGCGTTGCGGCATAAGGTTCCTGTCGATCAAGGTTGTTGAGCAAAACGGCCGTCTAATCTAGACGGATAAAGTGTTGGGCGCAATTATATCGAAAACGTGCATTGATCCATGTGCTTACGGTACAGTTGCCCGCTATGAATACAATCAAATCCAAATTATTGACCGTAAGTGCCGCTGCGAAGCTCGTCGCGGCTACCTTTGTCTTGATAACCACCGGTTGCTTTGCAGACCCCGATGACAGTTCGGCAAGTAACCCCAACTCTGCGGGTCACGCGGTGCTGATCACCGGCGCCAATCGCGGCATCGGCCTCGAGCTGGCACGACAATATAAAGAGGCCGGCTGGCGGGTCATCGGCACGGCTCGCAAACCAGAACAAGCAGAAGAACTGCGTGCATTGGATGCGCGCGTCTTACAGCTGGATGTAACGGATCAGCAGAGCATCGATCGAATGGCAGAAGAGCTTGGGGAGCAATCCCTTGATTTGCTGATCAATAACGCCGGTATTTTTCCGCGCGTGCGCACAATTGCCGATGTCAATTTCGACGACGTCACTCGCACTTTTGCAGTCAATACGGTTGGACCCATGCGCGTATCGCGCGCACTGCTGTCCAATTTACGCAGCGGCGAGCTTAAAAAGGTCGTGAATATCACAAGCCGCCTCGGCAGCATTACCGATAACTCGGGCGGTGGCTACTATGGCTACCGCGAAAGCAAAGCCGCGCTCAATATGTTCACGCGCTCTCTCGCGAACGAGCTTAGTGCAGACGGTTTTATCTGCGTGGTGGTGCATCCCGGGTGGGTGCAAACGGACATGGGCGGCGCCAGCGCAACGTTGACGGTTGAGGAGTCCGCTCAGGGCATTCGCAAGGTTATAGCCAACCTGTCGCCGGATGATAACGGCACCTTCTGGAACTTCGATGGCGCGCCACTGCCCTGGTGACGGGTTGATCTGACAATGGCCATCGTCCTTGGTCTAGACATTGGCGGCAGCGGCATCAAGGGCGCGCTCGTGGATACCGATGCCGGCAAGCTCGTCAGCGACAGACACCGGCTCGAGACGCCGCAACCCGCGACACCCGCCAACATGGCGGCTACGGTTGGCCGCCTCGTCTCCGAATTCGACTACTCCGGCCCGGTCGGCTGCTGCTTCCCGTCAGTGATTATTGACGGTATGGCCCTGACAGCAGGCAATATCGACAAGAGCTGGCGAGGCACTCATGTCGATACCGAGTTTGAACGAGCGACCGGGCTGCCCTTTGTTGTACTGAACGATGCCGATGCGGCGGGTATCGCCGAAATGCGACTGGGTGCCGGGATCGGCCTCCGGGGAATGGTAATCATGGTCACAATCGGCACGGGACTCGGCAGCGGAGTTTTCTACAACGGCCTCCTAATACCAAACATCGAACTGGGACACATGCCCGGTAAAGATGGCGAGCCAATTGAGCGTTACGCCAGCAATCGCGCAAGGAAACTCAATGATCTCTCTTATGAAAAATGGGGGCCGCGATTCAATTATTTCCTGGAACGTGTCGCCCGTGTGTTCACGCCGGACCATTACATCCTCGGCGGCGGCGCGAGCAAAAAATACTCGTTGTACGCGGACACCATCAAAGTGCCGACAAAAATCCACGTTGCGCACTTTCGCAACGAGGCGGGAATAATCGGCGCCGCCGTCGCGGCCACCGAATCAGGCACCCAGTAGCACCGCCGCTACCAGCAACAGAATGACCAGTGCCTGCAACGCAACCCGTTCCCACATGAATTTCTCGGCATGCTCCCGATCGTATTTGCCGCCGTGCGCCATCGATCGGAGCCCCAGTGCCAGTACAACGACTGTCGCGATGAGGGCCGCGATTATCAATACAGTGGCTGTTCCCATCTTCGTCTCCTTTGCTCACCACCGCCGGGAGCATTCGTACAGCATTTCTACCGCCGATGATGGTCGAGCGCAATCGAGGTTTATACCGAGCCGCCCTGCCAAAAAAACGCGCCTATGACACACCGAATTCCGCTCACGCTGTGCCTGATTGCCTTCGTCACACTGGTCGCGCAAGCAGCAGCCAACGATCGGTCGGCAGCCGGAAATCGCTGCATCGACTGTCATGCGAGTGAACAGACCGGATTCAACCCGGTGCACGCATTTGCGGCAGACAGCTGTACAGCCTGTCACGCCGGTGACGCCACATCGTCGATCGAGCAGGTAGCACACAAGGGCATGCTCGCGTTCCCGGGCAATCTCGATAATGCCGAGCGCGCCTGCGGCGCCTGTCACGCCAACCGTGTTGCCAGTGTCACCGACAACCTGATGCACACGGGTCATGGCATGGTGCAGGTTACCCGTGACGTGTTCGATGATGATGCCAGCCCTGGAACACGCGTAAACCTGCAGTCGCTGGGTCACAGCGTGGCTGATTCGATGTTGCGCAAGCAGTGTGCGAGCTGCCACCTCGGCCATCCGAAGAAACAACGCACGCTTGATGTGACCCGGAATCGAGGTGGCGGCTGTCTTGCGTGCCACGTCAATGACTACCCGGCGACGGCGCATCCTGCACTCACGACTCGCGCCAGCGATGGCCGCTGCTTTGGCTGTCACTCGCGTTCCGGACGAATATCGCTGAGTTATGCAGGCCTGGCGGAAACTGACGCACCGGCCTTGCGCCTGGCTGACGGTCGCTCGGTTGCGCGTATGCCGGCCGATGCGCACTATCTCGCGGGCATGAGCTGCATCGACTGTCATACCAGCGTCGGCCTGATGGGAGATGCCGGCGATGCAGAGCATCAGCGGCAGGCCGTCGACATTGCATGCGCGGACTGCCACAACAACGCGGGTTCAAAAGTTACGCTTGCCGACTGGCCGCAGGAACTCACGAGCATGAAAAAGCACGTGCCGTTCGCCGCGAATGCTGAAACTCGTTTTCTGACAACAAAGACAAACGGCACGCCGTTGTGGCAAATCGAAGTGCGTGCGGATGGCGCCCTGCTCCACAGCAAAATTACGAATCGCCCGTTACGTGTTCCGCAGCTCCACATGGAGACCCCCGGACACGATCCACAGCACGAACGTCTAAGCTGCGCGGCGTGTCACAGCCAGTGGGCGCCGCAGTGCTTCGGCTGCCACATGGATTACGACCCGGACGGCGAACAGTGGGATCACATCGAACAGGCAATCACGCCCGGACGCTGGAGCGACGATCGCTGGCACGTGAATAACGCGTTGCCGGCGCTCGGCGTCAACGACGATAACGAGATTGAGCCCTTCGTGCCCGGCATGATCATGACGGTTACACACCCCGCCTTGCCAGCGCCGAAGTTTGTGCGTCAATTTGCGCCACTGTCACCGCACACAACCGGAGCAGCGCGCTCCTGCGAATCCTGTCATCGCTCCAGCGTGGCACTGGGACTCGGCCAGGGAGAGTTTGTCAACGACGCTGATGAGCAGCGCTTCGTTCCTCGACACGCGTTACTGCAAGACGGCCTACCCGGTGATGCCTGGACGAATATCGGCGGCTCACTGGGCGGCCGGACGCCAGTTGCCGGTCAGCGCCCGTTCAATGCGGCCGAGATAAAAGCGATCCTGGAGGCCGACCTTACCGAAGGGCAATTGCCTGCTGAATAGCGGCTGTCAGCAGGATTCCTCGCCGGGTGGCGGAAGCGGCGCGACATCTTCCGTTTCATCAAGCTTAAAGACCGGCGGTACAAAGGGCTGTTTGGCTGCACTGCGTTGTGCGGCGCCCTCCCCGCGATCACCGACGAAATAGCAGCTGTAGGCGCGTTGCTTTGTCACCTGCAGGTTCTCCCCATCAAGTTCTTCCGCGGAAATGTCGGGGTTTAGAATTCGTTGCTGCCACGCATTGTAGCCACCGGCCAACAGGTGCGCATCGATCCCGGACAAACGCAGTATCACTGCCGCCTTGGCTGCATTTTCGGAACCGTTGGAATACACGAGCACCATGCGATTGGTCGGCAAGCGTTGCAGTACATCCGGGTTTATGATCTTCGCGATGGGGATATTTTCCGCATCCCCAATCCTGCCGCTCTCAAAGTCCGCGGGCACGCGCACATCAATCAGCTTGAAGTCTTCCCGCCCCTCAACAAGCCAGCTGGCCAGATCCTCAACGCTCGCCCGATCGTCTTGCCGCGCTGCCGCCTGTGCGATGTCGGCCAAAGAAATCTCCGGCTCATAGGACGGACCACAAGCAGCTATGACTGTAATCGACAAAAACAGCGCTGTTGCCCTTAACGTTTTTTTCACGGAGTTTTTAGCCTCTATAATCGGGTTTCGTAAGCGATATTAATCTGAATACGGCAATCTTTGTAGCAATTCGGAATTGTATTGTGTCGAATAGTTCGTCCAGGTGCTTTCCTGACCGACATCAAGCATCACCTGTCGCAGGACATAGCCACCGAGCAGCACCAGCACCGGCGCGACCATCGCCAGGCGGCGACCGACCCCCTTGATTTCGAGCAATTCGAGCAGTAATGGTATGACGAGGCCAATGCCAACGAACAAAACCCAAAAGACAAGCGTGTACGGGCCACCGGTGACACTTTCCAGCACTTCCAGTTGTTGCTTACTCCCGGTCGCCAGGTTGATGATAAAAAGCGCCACAAGCGCGAGTTCGCCAACGATCAGTACGACGTCGATTTTCGTGAACAGCGCCCGCTCACTGTGCTCTCGCGCCACCAACGCCACAAGCGCCGCCGCGGTCGACATGCCGGATATCATGAAGAGCGGTGCCAATACTCCGGAATTCCAGAATGGCCTGGCGTTGAATGCACTCAACAGGATGCCCGTATAGATGCCCAGCGCAGCCGCGAACGGTATCGCTGTCATCGCGATTTGCCGTTTGTTGGCCTCGCACCAGTCCAGGGCCCACGAACCAATGGCGACACGCTCGACGACCGGCGCGACTTTTGGAAAGCCTGCGCGCAACGTGGACAGGACCTGCAGAATCGACACCGGGTAAATTATGAGCAGGATCCACGCGCCCCAGGACATAGGCGACAGCACCTTGAACGAGGTATAGAAACGAAATACGAACAGCTTGTGTTCCAGATCGAGAAACAAGGTTGTCATGCCCAGCGACAATACGATCGGGGCAAGCACTGCCAGGCGAGTCGCCGCAAAGGGCGCGACATGTTGCTTGTCGCGCACCGTCATCAAAGCGGCGAAGATCATTATTCCCGCCGTCAATCCGCCCAGAAAGAGATACATCGCCACTTCCCAGGTCCAGATGTGCAGGCTGGGGTCGATTAGCGCGTTGCTTCTTGCGGTGACGAGGAGTTCTTCCGACATTCCGAGGCGGCCTTCAGGTCAGGTAGTAGACATTGGGGTGATTACCCGTTTCCGGATTAAGTACTTTGTGCCTGCGCGTCTTCAACAAATGGTTCACTTTGCTGTGCGGGTCATCGAGCGAGCCAAAGTGCATACAGTGGGTTGGGCAACTCGAAACACACGCGGGATCAAGCCCCTCCGCGACGCGATGATGACAGAACGTGCACTTGTCAACATAGCCATCCGGATGCATGACAAAGCGCGCATCGTAAGGACAAGCCGCTATGCACGCCTTGCAACCCGTACACATGTCCGGATCAACGAGGACGATGTTGGTGTCCTTCCAGTGATGGCTCGCGCCGGTCGGACACAGCGTTACGCAGGTCGCGTTGGAACAGTGATTGCAACGCTCGGAACGAAACTCGGTCGTCAGATGCGGATACGTACCGCTGGTCGCTTCGACAATCCAGTCCCGGTTCAGGCCGTCGGGCACCTTGTTCTCGGTCTTGCATGCAACCACGCAATCGCCGCAGCCGATGCAGGTTCTGGTATCGATCACCATGGCAAAACGTGTCATCGATATCTCCTCACGCCTGTTCCTTGACGAATGTAACGACGCTTGCCCGCATACCGGTGCCACCCATGATCGGGTCAATCTTGACGTTGCTCATTAGCTCCGAGTCATCGGCGCCGACGCCCGACGTCAACCGCATCCGTTTGGACTTGTGTCCAAAACCGTGCGCCATGAACACCGAGTCCGGACCGATCCGCTCGGTCACACGAACGCGAATCTTGTTGCTCACAACGCCGTTCGGGCTGCCGAGGCGAACGTACTCTCCGTTCTTGAGCGACCACTCGTGCGCGATCAGCGGGTTGACCCAAAGCTGATTCTCGGGTGCCAGTTGAAACAACAGCGGATTGTTCGTGGTTTTGCCGAACGTGTGCGCCGGCATGCGACCGTAGTTAAGACGGTAGTAACCTTTTGGCACTGGCTCAGGCGGCGTAAAGACAGGCATCGGGTCGAAGCCCTTGTCCGCAAGCTGCTGCGAATAAAGTTCGATCTTGCCGCTGGGCGTACGGAACCTCACGGGCGCGCCCTCGCGAAAATACAGCGGCGTTTTGCGCGGGTAGTTCTTCACACCGAGCTTTTTCATTTCTTCGAGTGAACTACCGACCTGCTGCAACTGCCAGTCGAGTTTTTCAGAGTAATCGTTCCACGGGAAATATTTATCCAGCCGGAGCTTGTGTCCCAGCTCCTTGGCAATCCACCAACCGGGCTTGCTCTCGTATTTTGGCTTAAAGGCCGGCATGCGTAACGCCAGCGACGGATGCCGCTCACCTGAGTTGCGCAGATCGTCGTAGCGCTCCAGGTACGTACACTCGGGCAGTATGACGTCGGCGTAACCCGTCATTTCTGACGGCATCGTCTCGACGACAACGAGGAGTTCGAGCGAATTGGCCGCGGCTCTGAGCTTGTCCGCAATGCCGGGAATCGTCTGCGGCAAATTGGTGCCGTAGACGAGCCAGCCCTTGAAGAACGCGTCGTCTCCAATGGAGGCATCGATCACGCCATTGGTAACGCCCTGGTCAGCAAACGGCCATTTGCCCGGATACGCGTCCGCCGTTTTCGCCTTCGGCTCCGGGTAGGCGGGCAGCGGATAATCGGGCAACGAAACTTTTTCCGGGATGTAGAAACCGCCTTCCCGGTTCCAGGAACCGAGCAGCACGTTGAGCATTGCGATGGCGCGACTGCGCTGTGTGTCGTCGCCGTACCAGACTGCATGGCGGCCCGGGTGCACGACAGTGGCCGGCGCGGCTTTTGCCATCTCCCGGGCCGTTTCACGAATAACGTCGGGCTTGATACCAGTCTCGAGATACACCCACTCGGGCGTGTAGTCGCGCACGTGCACGGCCAGCTGTTCGAACCCGACCGTGTATCGATCGATGTAGTCCCTGTCGTACAGCTCCTCTTCAATCAGTACGTGCATCCACGCAAGCAGCAAAGCCATATCGGTGCCCGGCTTAATAGGTAACCAATGTTTCGACTTGCCAGCCGGCACTGAGAAACGTGGATCGACGGTGATCAGCGTTACGTCCTTGTTGAGCGCCTCCGTGAGCGTCTGCACCTGCCCGTTATGCAGGTTCTCGCCGATATGCGAACCGATCAGTACGATGCAGCGCGCGTTGGCCATGTCGGTGCGCTCGGGCGAACTCGCTGACTCACCCACTGTCAGTCGAAAGCCCACATCACGCGGGCCGCGGCACTGCGCGAAGGCCGGTTCGGCATGGCTGTCCGAACCGTAGGCGCGTAACAAGTGACGAAAATGGGAACTACCCGCCCCATGATTCAACATCAGGAAGCGTTCGGGGCCGGCCGTGTCTGCAATCGCCTGCATCTTTGCGGCGATGTAATCGAGAGCCTCCTCCCAGGAAACTTCCTGGAATGTCTGCTCGCCATTCACTGTCACACGCATTAGCGGCTTCTTCAAGCGGTCCGGGTCCAGGTAGGCGCCCTGGCCACCGGTACCGCGGGTGCATAACCGGCCGCCACTGTGAAGATCATCGGGATTCCCGGAGATCTTCCAAAGCTCGCCATCTTCCTGGTAGACGTTGCCGGCACACTTCCAGAAGCACATGTCGCAGATGGTCGGTGTGCGGGTGACAATGCCGGTACCCGGCAGCGGCTTGGCCGCACAACCGCCGAGCAAGAACGCGGGCGACACGGTGGCGCCGGCACCGAGCAGCGTGGAGACCTTGATGAACTCGCGGCGCCTCATTGCACGACCTCGCCCGTCGGGACAATGTAATACGGTGGCTCGACAAAGTCGTCAATGAACGATTTCGTCGGAAAGAACATAAACACGAAGCCGATGGCGGCAGCGACCGCGATCAATGCGCCCTGCAGTTTCACGATTTGCCGACGCCGTGGATCCGGCTCGGTGGCCGGCCAGAAGCTGGTCTGGACGTAACGCATCGCGAGTGTGCCAACGACCGCGATAACGACGACTCCAAACACCGCCGTACCGAGCCCGATGTCGAGAACCTGGTCCAGTCGCACGACGCCAATATAATCGCTGTTATAGAAGTCACCCCAGACCGGAAACAGGTCGCCGAAGATCAGGCTGCCAACCAGGAAGCCAACGATGAAAATCAACGCATCGATCTTGCCGGTTGCGAGCGAAGCAATCGCCGTGCCGGGACAATAACCGCCGATGACCATGCCCAGACCGAACAGCAATCCACCGACCGCCATCGGCAGCAGGAAGGTCGGCAACAGGTAAACCTCAGTGATATCCAGGAAGCCGATCAGGCTCAGGCCCCACAGGCCGAGCATGCCGGTAACAATGGCCGAGAACATGACGACCGGCACACCGACGTCTTTGAAATAAAATGCCCAGGCGATCCTGCGACTGTCGGTGAACCCGGCATGGAATAGCGCGAAACCAAAGACGAAGCCGATGGGAATAGCGAGCCACAGATTCAGTTCCGGTGAAATTGCGCCGGTCTTGGCGAGAGGAGCGATCATATCCATTGTTTTCTCACGAACCAGGCCGCCATCCAGCCGCCGACGAAGATACACATCATGAAGACCCACGAGCCGAGCGACAGCTCAGCACCGCCGACCAACGCCTGGCCCGAAGTGCAGCCACGAGCCAGGCGCGCGGCGAAGCCGGCAATGACGCCGCCAATCAAACCCAGCACCAGGCGATACGCGATCGAACTGCGTGGCCCACGCAATACTTCGACACGCAGCTCGCCACTCAACCAGGCCGCAACGAAACTGCCGATCAGCAGGCCCAGCACGAGCACGACCACGTAGTCGTTGAGGGGGTGTGCGCCGTCGGCGAAATACGCACCAAAGTAGGCGCTTTGTTCCGTAGCGGCGGGGAACAAACCGTGTTGCAGCCAGGCGACGAAACGCGTCATCGCGCCGCTCGCCCCGATGCCACGCCCAGCGACGACGAAGGCCAGCAACATGCTGATACCTATCAAAATTCCTGCCGGCACCGGTGGCCAGCGGGTATAGACCTTCACACCTGCCTCCGAAGTCCGCGAAGCATCGATCGCGGCGTCAATTAATATATTAGAATTATCTAATTTATTGGCAGGGAATAAATACGTAGATATACCGGTAGTCGACCTGGGTTTTGGCGACCCGGCATCACTAAAAAGGGGTCAGAGTACATTTTTGAAGAAATGTACTATGACCCACTGCTGTCCCACTTAGCGCAATGAAAAAGGCCTGATTCGAGTGCTCTTGTTACAATGTTGTTGTGAAGCAAATCATTGATAACAGGAGAGGA
>JBATID010000093.1:0-2873 GCA_049667545.1 Woeseiaceae bacterium | reverse complement strand
ACTTGGCACCGGCCGCTTCAGCTCGACCACACGGCTCGAAGGCGATGACAGCCATCGCATGGACATACTGAGCGCTGAGTATCGTTTCGACACGGCCTGGGGCAGCGATGGCTTGCTGCGCATTTTTGCCGCCAGGGCAGAGACCCGGCAGAACACTCTGGACGAACGCGCCGCCGCTCGCAGCCCGGCCCGGATCAATCGCGATTTCTACTATACGCAGCGCCTGCGTGGCGCCGAACTGAATCTGTGGCGAGACCTGGAATTGATCGGATGGTCACATCGAATTGGCGTCGGGCTGGAGGTTTCGGAGACGGAAACGACAGAGCTCCGCGACGGCCTGTCAACCAGCCTCGTTGATGGCAGCGTTACGAACGAGATACTTGGCGAGCGTTTTCCATTGCGTGATTTTCCCATCACAGTGACGCAGGCCACCGGTGCTTACCTTTCTGATCAGCTGACGCGTGGCCCGTTGTCGCTGATCGTGGCGCTGCGCTTTGATGACAACCGGCTCAGGCCGAAAGCCGACGACATCTACACGGCCGACAATCCGGGGACGCCACTGGCTGCACTGTCGAACTCCGATACATCGCCGAAGCTGGGTGCTATCTATCACGTGGGCGATGACATCGATGTTTACGTCCAGTATGCGCGCGGTTTTCGCGCACCGCCTTTTGAAGACGCCAACATCGGTCTCGACATTCCGTTGTTTAACATCCGCGCCATTCCAAACCCTGACTTAAGGTCCGAAACATCCGATGGCTGGGAACTGGGCATGCGCTGGCAGGGTGATCGCAGCCGGTTGCAGGTGGGTGCATTTCGCACGACGTACACGGACTTTATCGAAACCAAAGTGCGCGTTGGCACGGATCCGGTTAGCGGGCGCCTCCTGTTTCAATCAATCAACATCGGCGACGCCACCATTCGGGGCATCGAGGCTCGGTGGGCGTATGAGCTCGGCGGCGCGCTGCAGGGTTTGACGCTCAGCGCGTCAGCGTACTGGGCCGAAGGCGATAACCGCGATAACGAACAGCCACTGAATTCCGTCGGCCCGGCAGAAGCGGTCATTGGAGCCACTTGGCGCAGCGATGACGCGCAAACCGAGGTCCGCGCCTTCCTGACCACAACCGACAACTGGTCGCGGCGCGATACAACGGCCGGCGAGCTGTTCGAGCCGGCAGGGCACGCTGTGCTGGATGTTTTTCTCGTCCATGCGATCAGCGAGCGCCTGACATTCAGGGCGGGGGTCGGTAACGCAACCGACCAGGTTTACTGGCGGTGGTCGGAGGTGCGTGGTCTCGCGCCTGACGACGCGCTGCTGCCAACGCTGGCAGAAGCCGGCAGAAATTTTTCGATTGGCCTGGACTGGGGCTGGTAAGAGCGACCGGTTCGGGCATACAGGGAGATAAAAATGATGACGCTTGGTACAACGAACTCAAGACGACGCTGGAACACGCTACTAATGACAGCCAGCCTGATCTTTTCCGGGCAGCTGCTGGCACAGGAGGCCGCGGTGCACGCCGCCGAAACGGCTGCCGGCGACATGGCTGAACTGATCACAGCGGGCCAGGGCCTGTACAACACCAACTGCGCTGCCTGCCACCAGCCTACCGGCCAGGGTCTTGCCGGCGCTTTTCCACCGCTCGCAAAATCCGACTACCTGATGCAGGACCGCACACGCACGATCGCAACGGTCATCCAGGGACTTTCGGGTGAGATCACAGTCAACGGCACAAAATACAATGCCGTGATGCCGGGAATGGGGCACCTGAGCGATGGAGATATCGCCGCAATACTGACCTACGTGACCAATTCCTGGGGCAACGAAGGGTCGGCTTTCGGTGTTGGTGAGGTTACGAAAGTCCGCAGCGACACGGGACTGAAAGATCGCGCTGCCGGCGAACGACACCCGGGCGCATCCGAAGGTGAGATGCGCTACCAGGGCACGCCGTCACCCATCTCGCCCGAGGATACGCGGGCGGTACAAAGCGTGGACGGCCCGACGCTCAGCACCGAAGAGTTCGCAACCTCGACGCGCCTCTACTTTGAACGCTGCGCCGGCTGCCACGGTGTGCTGCGCAAGGGCGCCACCGGCAAGCCCCTGACACCTGATATAACGCGCCCGAAAGGAACCGACTACCTCAAGGCGTTGATCACTTACGGCTCGCCGGCCGGTATGCCGAACTGGGGCACCTCGGGCGAACTTACCGACTACGAAATAGACATGATGGCGCGTTTCCTGCAGCAGGAGCCGCCATCACCGCCTGAGTTCGGGCTCGCCGACATGATGGCGACCTGGAAAGTCATGGTTGCGCCCAAAGACCGCCCCGAACGAAAAATGCATGACCGTGACGTCGAGAACTTCTTCTCGGTCACCCTGCGCGACAGCGGCCAGGTCGCGATCATCGATGGCGATACCAAGGAGATCGTCGCCATCCTGAAGACGGGTTATGCCGTACACATTTCACGTCCGTCTGCCTCGAGCCGCTACGTCTATACGATCGGCCGCGATGCAAAAGTGGACATGATTGACCTGTGGATGAATCCGCCGCAGATCGTTGCCGAACTAAAAGTCGGCCTCGAAGCGCGCTCGGTCGAGACCTCAAAGTACAAGGGTTACGAGGACAAGTACGCTATCGCAGGGGCCTACTGGCCGCCGCAATACGTGATCATGGACGGCGATACGCTCAAGCCGATAAAGGTCGTCTCGACACGCGGCATGACGGTTGATACGCAGGAATACCACCCGGAACCACGCGTCGCAGCGATCGTTGCTTCGCACGAGCACCCGGAGTTCATCGTCAATATCAAGGAGACCGGGCATATCCTGCTGGTGAATTACAGCGACATCGAAAACCTCACCGTGACCGATATCG
>JBATID010000092.1:0-3722 GCA_049667545.1 Woeseiaceae bacterium | reverse complement strand
AAGCAGTCGTGTTGGATGAAATCAAGCAAGACGCGGGCCAGCGAATGGCCAAGAGTGTCGCCTCACTGCAGCTGGAATTGACGAAGATCCGGACAGGACGTGCGCATACCAGCCTGCTCGATCACATTACCGTGGAGTATTACGGCAGTCAGGTGCCATTGAACCAGGTGTCCAATGTGGGTGTCGAGGATTCGCGCACGCTGACCGTAACGCCGTGGGAAAAAGACATGGTGCAGCCAATCGAAAAGGCCATCATGAATTCGGACCTGGGTTTGAATCCTGCATCGGCCGGCACCGTGATTCGTGTGCCGCTGCCCGCACTGACCGAGGAGCGCCGTAAAGACATGATCCGGATTGTCCGTCACGAGGCAGAAAACGGGCGCATCGCCATTCGTAATATTCGCCGTGATGCGCTACACGATATCAAGGATCTATTGAAGGAGAAGATGATCGGCGAGGATGACGAGCGTCGCGCCGAAGGCGAGATTCAGGTCATCACAGACAAGTACGTGGCGGAAGTCGACCAGGTGCTTGCGGTTAAAGAAGCCGAGTTGTTGGAGGTCTGACGGCCATCGTCAGCGTTGCAGTGAACTCCCCGACGATGAACATACCGCGGCACGTGGCTGTCATCATGGACGGCAATGGCCGTTGGGCCAGTGCTCGCGGCAAGCCCCGGCATACCGGCCATCGTGCAGGGGTCAAATCGGTACGTGCAACAGTTGAGATTGCCGCTGAGCGCGGTGTCGAGTACCTGACATTGTTTGCTTTCAGCAGCGAAAATTGGAGCCGGCCGCAAGAAGAGGTCAGCAATCTGATGAGTCTTTTTTTGGAGGCACTGCGACGGGAAGTCGACGAGCTGCATCGTAATGATGTGCGCCTGCGTTTTATCGGTGCGCGAGCGCAGTTGAAACCGCGGCTGGTGAAGATGATTGCGGCGGCCGAAGAGAAGACCGCGGCCAATACTGGCCTGACGCTCAATATCGCCGTCGCGTACGGAGGCAGATGGGACATCGTTTCAGCGTGTAGAAATCTGGCGGCCAGGGTGGCAAGCGGCGAACTGGCCAGCGATGCCATTGACGAACAGGCATTGTCGAGTGAACTGCAGCTCGCTGCGGCTCCGGATCCTGATTTGCTGATCCGCACCGGCGGTGAGCAGCGCGTCAGCAATTTTCTTTTATGGAATCTCGCGTACGCCGAATTATGGTTTACCGACGTGCTGTGGCCGGAGTTCGGCAAGGACGCGTTCGACCAGGCGCTGAGCTACTATGCAAAAAAACAGCGCCGCTATGGACAAACGAGCACACAGGTGGAGGTCGCCAAATGTTAAAGACCCGTGTGCTGACATCAGTGATCTCGCTGCTGTTGCTCGGTGTCATTTTATTCGTGATCCCGCCGCGGGCGACCGAACTCGTTATCGGCCTTCTGATACTCGCGGGCGCCTGGGAGTGGTCGGGGTTTCTCGATTTGAAATCGCCCGTGGTGCGCGCGTTATACGTTGTCCTGATTGCGGTGCTGTGTGCCGTGCCGTACCTCGTTGCGGATACGGCGACGGTTATACTGCAAATTGGCTTCGTCTGGTGGTTCGTCGCGTTCGTCTGGGCGATGTTTTTTCCCACGCCGATTCCAGCCGTGATTCGCTGGATCTGCGGTGCGCTGGTGCTCGTGCCGCTGTTTACCGCACTCGTCATGTTGTTTCAGGATGGACCGCTCTACCTGCTGTTCGCGTTGCTGATCGTCTGGGCGGCCGATGCGGGCGCCTATTTCGCCGGCAAGCGCTTTGGACGCGTCAAGCTGGCGCCGAGCATCAGTCCGGGCAAGACCTGGGAGGGCGTGATTGGCGGTCTGAGTGTTGTCATCGTGTTGGCTTTTGCGGTTGGCAAGTGGGCTGCGGTTAGCGTCGCGGTCCTGGTGCCGTTTTGTCTCGCCGTTGGCGGATTATCGATCGTGGGCGATTTGACGGTCAGCATGTTCAAGCGGACGGCGGGCGTGAAAGACAGCGGTAAGCTGTTTCCCGGTCATGGCGGCGTGCTCGACCGGGTGGATAGTGTTGCCGCCGCCGCGCCGCTCTTTACGCTGGGCATCGGCTGGCTGGGCCTGGTTTGATGCGACGTTCATGCGCTGTTCATTCTTATTGCCCTACCGTGAATGACGATCCGGCGGGAACTGCCGCTCGTCATGCAAGTCCACATACAATCACATGATTAACCTAGAGATTATCTATTTCCATGAGTAGCGCTCTAATCAGTCTTCTGGCCTTTGCTGCCGCGATCAGCATTCTCGTTGCCGTGCACGAGTTTGGCCATTACATCGTGGGTCGCTGGGCCGGCATGAAGGTATTGCGCTTCTCGGTGGGTTTCGGCAAGCCCTTGTGGAGCAAAATCGCCGGACCGGACCAGACCGAATATTGCATTGCCGCGATTCCGCTTGGCGGTTATGTGCGTTTTCTCGACTCTCGTGAGGGCCCGATCGATCCCGCAGATGAAGGTCGCGCGTTTGATCAGCGACCGGTTGCCGCGCGCATCGCTGTATTGTTGGCTGGCCCGGCGTTTAACTTTATCTTCGCTATCCTGGCCTACTGGGTGCTGTTTGCAGGCGGCGTCATGGCACTGCAGCCGGCGATCGGCGACGTGATACCGGGCTCCTATGCCGAGCGCGCCGGCCTCAAGTTTGGTGACAAGATTATTGCCGTCGGTGACATCGAGGCGAAGGATTGGGAGTCGACGCTGGTCGCCATCCTGGAAACGATGGTTGCTACCGGCCGGGTACCACTGACGTTGGAGTCCGATGACGGTTGGCAGCGCGCAGCGACGATCGATGTTGGCGAAGATGCAGCGCGTCTGACCGAGCCGGGCATGTTGTTCGACGGACTTGGTTTTGGCGTCTGGCAGCCGCCGGCGATTGTTGGCGAGTTGTCTGCTGGCGGCGCGGCCGCGCTGGCGGGGCTTGAAGTCGACGATCGTATCGTTGCGATTGATGGCGAGCCCACTCGCTCGATCAACGAACTCATCAGCGTTGTTGCAACGCGCCCAAGCCAGCGCGTTGTTGTCGAATACATTCGCGATGGTTATGCAGCGTCAGTCGAGTTACCACTCGGTGAACAGGAGGTCGACGGTGAGAAACGCGGCCTGCTGGGTATCACGATGGCGCAGAACGAGGATCATTACTACAAGCGCTCTTTTACGCCGCTCGAGTCTTTTGCGGAGGCGGCCGGGAAGACCTGGGCATCGACTCTGTTCACGGTGCGCATGTTGGGACGCATGGTGATCGGCGACGTTTCAATCAAGAATATCAGCGGGCCGATCAACATCGCGCAATTTGCCGGCGCATCGGCCGAACGTGGCGTCAGCTACTTTCTGAGCTTCCTTGCCGTCGTCAGTATCAGTCTTGGCGTACTCAACCTGCTGCCGATTCCGATACTGGACGGCGGCCAGATTGTTTATCAGTTTGTCGAAATGCTCAAAGGCAGCCCGATGACTGAACGCGCGCAGGTGCTGGGGCAGCAGGTGGGAATATTCGCGTTACTCCTGTTGATGAGCTTTGCTTTTTACAACGATATCGCCAGAATCCTTGGCTGACAGGGACGGACCGAAACCAGTGCACATTAGACACACAATTTTTGGGTTGCTGCTACTGTTGCCCCTGTCGACTTTTGCCGCCGAGTTCGTCGTCAAGGACATGCGCGTCGAAGGGCTGCAGCGTATATCCGAGGGCACGGTATTCAA
>JBATID010000091.1:0-7315 GCA_049667545.1 Woeseiaceae bacterium | reverse complement strand
GTCCCGGAGCCGGCGCAGATTGCCTGCCACAAGGTCATGCGCTCCGACTCGTCATTTTGTGTGTTCACCATGATGTCAATCCTCTTTGTCTTTGTGTAAAGGTTGCTTGATATTGATCAAAGTACAGTGACCTTGATTATTTGTCAAGTCTCCTTTACTTAGTAAATCGACATTGATTGCGGGAGCGTTCGGTAACTCGCCGCTGGATTGATCCCGGGGATGAAGTTGGCGGGTCGACTCAGTCCTTGGCGGACGCGGCGCAAACCTGGTTGCGGCCTTTACCTTTCGCTTCGTACAGCGCTTCGTCGGCTGCCTGGATCAGCGCCGGCTTGGTGCGATTGTTGGAAAATGAGGCCACACCGGCACTAATTGTGATTTTCTTGTGCGGCTGCGATTCGCCGCCCTTGAACGGATGCTCGGCAATCGTGCGACGCAGCTCGTCTGCGAGCCGCACCGCTACGTGCTCCACGGTGCCCGGACACAGGACGACAAACTCCTCGCCGCCCCAACGCGCCACCGTGTCTTTCTTGCGAACACTTTCCTGCATCAATCCGCTGAGCTCGCGCAGCAGCACGTCACCCTCTTGATGCCCGTGTACATCATTAAAAATCTTGAAATTATCGACATCGACAAAGATCAGCGCCAGGTCAGTATCCTCGAGAATCGTCTTCTCTATTTCTTCGTCAAGCATCTCGTTGATATGACGGTGATTAAACAAATCCGTCAGCCCATCACGAATGGCCAGCCCATGAAACACCTCATTCATCCGCTCCAGCTCTTCATTGCTGATTTTGAGCGAGTGGATCAGCTGCGAGCGCTCCAGATCGAGATTGAATGACTCGATCGCCCGTTTGGCGGCGTTCGAAATCATCGACAGGTCCTCAAACGGCTTCAGGAGATAGTCGTACGCCCCGAGCCGCACGGCCTCAATTGAGGTTTGCATGGAACCGTGGCTGGTGATCATGATGACGGCAGTGCGCGGGCTGACCTCTTTGACGTGCTCAAGAAGCCCGATGCCGTTAGTGCCAGGCAGGCGAATATCGGTCATGACCAGGGCAAATTGCTGTTTCTTGAGAAGGTCCATTGCCTCCTCGGCGCTGGAAGCCGTGGAGACATCAAGACCATCGTCTTCCAGAACCTCGGACACCACCCCGAGGATGCTGTAGTCATCATCGACAACCAGCACCTTCGTTACGGCGAGCACCCCGGTCTGGGATTGGGCATGAGCCTGCGCGTTCATAAGTTAAATATGGCCATTTTCATGTCACTTGGGCGTGATATAGCGCACAAAACGCACTATCCACACCGTTCATGCGGATTCCGCCGGTTTCAGGGGCAAACTGACCACAAACCGGGTGCCGCCCCCCGGCGGGTCCTCGATTCGTATATCGCCGCCGTGGTCCTTGACGATCCCGTAAGTCACCTACAGGCCGAGGCCGGTACCATCGCCCGCCCGCTTCGTCGTAAAAAACGGCTCGAAGATGTTGCCCCGAATCTCCATGGGAATACCGGGTCCATCATCTTCGACTTCGATGATGATTGCATCGTCATCCTTGCGCGTGCGCACCACCAGGTTGCCACCCTCCTCACCAATGGCCTGCTGCGCGTTGATCGCAAAGTTCATGACGACCTGCTGCAGCTGGTTCGCGCTGGCTTCAATTTCCGGCAGATCCGGCGCGAGCTCTTTCGATATTCTCACGTCGTTTATCGTCAGCTGGTGATCGACAATAGTCAGCGCTGCTTCGACGACCTCGTTGATGTCTGTCAACTTCGTCGTCGATTTCTCCTGGCGAGCGAATTTCAGGAGATTCGAAATAATCTCGGTGCAACGTCGTGTCTCTTTTTCAATGACATCGAGATTTTTTCTGAACGGGCTATCCGGTTCCAGTTTCCGCAGCGTCAGCTGCGCATAGCCCAGGATGCCGGCCAGCGGGTTCTTGACCTCGTGCGCAATACCAGCGCCGAGCTGACCGAAAGCGGCGAGTTTTTCCGATTGAATCAGCGCCGCATTCGCACTTTCGAGCTTGGTATCGCGCGCTCTGAGTTCGTTCGTCATTTGATTGAATGAGTTGGACAACTCACCGATCTCGTCATCGGATTCCGACGTCACGGTAACATCGAACTGGCCTTTACCGACCTTGCGAGCCGCGTCGCTCAGGTGCTCGAGCGGCCGCGTCAGGCGCCGTGCGAAAAACAGGCTGGCCGTCGCCGCCAGTGCGAACAATATCAACGCGCCTATCACCAGGTTCGACAGCAGATCCTGTGCGGTGAGGAACACGACACTGGTCGGCACCTGGATGGTCGCAAGCAAGTCGCTGTTGGCCAGCGGCACGTAAGCAACCAATACGGGAACGCCGTCATCAACCGTCTCCAGCGTCGTGCCCCGGGTCACGGAAGAATCAGTGCTTAGCTGATCCGCCCAGTCGGGCGCTTGCCGGCTGCCGGCGGCGCTGGCGTCGAAAACACGCTCGCCGGCACGATTCAGGATGGCCGCATTAAACCCGCGTGACCGTTCTGTCACTCCCAGCAACCGCAGCGGGTCGATGCTCGCTATGAGAGTCACAGACTCCGTATTGTCGGGCGACGGAAAACTCACCTGCAGCATCGCCAGCTCGACGCCGGCTTTCACTGTCTCCATGCGCACCTGCAGGGCACGCGAGTCGTCCGCAGGCACCGGGTTGGCGTTGCGATTAGCCAGCAGTTCCTGGCGAGTGATACCCAATCGAGTCAGTGCGTTGCTGTCGAATACCGACACCGGGCTGGTGGCGCCACGCTGCGCCGAAATCGCGACGATATCCTGAAAATTGCGGAACAGGCCGCGGATCACCTGCTGTTTCGTCACCGGGTCTATCTCGGCATCGTAAATGACGTCGCTGAACACCCGCAGGTTGGCGGCGTAACCGCGCAACAACGCGTCCGATTCTTCGGCAAGATGCGTGGCCATGACGACGGTCATGTCCCGCATATAGGTCGTCTTGTCGGTGCGAAACAGGTTGGCCATGGAGCTCGTGTTGAGGCCCATGACCAGCATGACAAGCAGCAACACAGTGAGCATTACCTTGACACGAATTGGAAAACTAAAGCGAGGCATGGCTAGTCGCTCCCTGAGAGTTTGTTGCTCGCGTAGAAGATCTGCGAGTTCGACATGACGTTGCCGACGGTGTCGATGGCTTCGACCACGATGGCCTGGGCGCCGGGTGCGGCGGAGAATAGATGGCTGAAGGTCCCGGCCGACGAGATCTCGACCGGCTCGCCGCGCACAAAGACCCTGGCGTCTGGTGAGGTTCTACCGCGCAGCTCGTAGCGGCCGGCAACCGTCTGCTGGATTGGCTCGAGTTCGAGCTGTGGGGGTTCGGCATCACGGACGACGCGCAGGCGACCGGGCGTAGTACCTGGCCCCTGTATCCAGCCGTTGCGCGCACTGACACGCCAGAAGTACTCTCCGGCCGCCAGGTTGCCGTGCGTGAAGGTGGTGTCGTTAAGGGTTTCATCGACGAGAATCTCCTCAAAATTTCTGTCCCTGGCGAGTTCGAGCCGGTAATTCTGGGCACCGGCGACCGTGCCCCACTCAAATTTCACGCGCGGTGGCATGTCGCGGAAACGGGCGATCGCGTCGCGGCGCGGCGCGCGCACGTTCGGCGACGCCGGCAAACTCCTGACGCCGGTGGTGCGTCCGTCTTCTGCAACTGTCAGCGCATTGTTGGCGCCGAGCTGGTAACTCTTGCCAGCGATGTCGACGTAAGCCTGCCCGGCATACATTGCAAAGGTCGACGAGCCATCCGGATTCACACTGAGCTTGAAGTCCGCTTCCGTGCCGGACTCGTCGGCACTTAAAACGGCAAGACCGGCCGGTAGCGCGACGGCGAAAGCGCCGTATTCGGCATTGACACTGCCATCGAGCTGGCCTTCCATGACCAGCACTGCGGGATCGCGTCGTTGCAGAAACGGATCGGCGACACTGCTCGAAAAAATGACCAGCGAGTTTTGTCCGATCCGCAGATTGTTGTCGGTCGTAAAGTCGACGCGTGCACGCGAATTTGCAAACGTCTGCACCGCATCGCGGTTATTCACCGCAGCACCCTGCTTCGCGTTGCTCCAGGCAATGCTGTCCGCCGGCCGGATTTTCACTTCGCGGCTCACTTCGCCGAGCTTCGCAACGAAGGCGCCGAAGCCATCGACAGCGTCGCCAGCGATGCTGACCTCACCGCGCTGGTCGAGCGTTTGTGATCCTGAGCCAGACAGTGATGCCAGGTCGCCAATGCGCGCGCCCTCCGGGAACAGGATGCGATTCAGCAGCAGCAGGAAGACAAAGAATACGAGCAAACTGAGCAACAGCACGCCAACGTCCATGAGCCCGAGGTAGCGTCGTCGCAGGATACTGAAGCGGCCGCTATCGTTCAGCGCTACGTTGCCATTGGTTGGATGCATTGCAGTCGCCATCAGAATTTACCCTGTAATCGCATGAAGAAGCCCTTGGACGTGAAGTCGTACTCGACGTACTCGTTGTCCGACACTTCGGAGAAGTTGTAGCCGAGGCCGATGCGCAATGGGTCGAAGCCCTCCCACATGATTTCTGTCGCAAATCCATTGCGCTCATCGTTAGCCAGATCCTGCGTCATGCGACGGAATTCAGTACCGAGCAGGAAGTCCTTCGGCAGACTCCAGTTCACACGCTGAATCGACAACGAAGTCAGCGAACGGAGATTTAATGGATCGCTGTCATCCTCGCTCCAGCGCATGGCCTGTTTGCCAACCCATTCGATACGTTGCGTCAGCTGGTAGGACCAGTCGACGGCGAAAATATCGCTGCTGACGCCACCGCTGACATTCGCCAGCTGGAACACGGTCGGCGTATTGCTCAAACGCGTGTAGCGCGTCAGCAGGTTGAGTCGATCGTGTGTGACGGGTCGATAGGCAAGCCCGATACTGGCCTCGGTAAAGTCGATGTTACGCTCGATCTCGGCTTCGGATTCGCTGTTGCTGAAGCGGTACTTGCCAAGCACTGACAGGCTGTCACTCAGCGGCAGTTTCAGGTTGGTCGACGAGATGAACTGCTTGCTGGCCATGCTGCGACTGTCCTCTCGATATTCATTGCGAGTCGAGACGCGGATACCGTTCTCGTTCTCGTAGCTGATATCGGCAGAGATCGCGTAGCGATCGCCCTCGTGCAAGCTGCTCGAGTTCTGGGCACTGTGCTCAGCCGACAGCTGGAGCTGTAGTCCGTTCTCGGTCTTGAAGCGCTGCCGGGCACCAATCATCTGCTGCTGCTGGTTGCCCGAACTGAGATCGTTCCACTGATACTCACTGTAGAGGGCGCCGTCCGGCCCGAACGGCAGTTCCACACCGACCAGTCGTTTGTTGTCAGCGCCGCTCGACACCTGGTCATTGAACTGCTGGGCCAGGTAGAAGCGATTACCGCGCCACTCGTACTGTGCCCCGAGCTGCGCTGATTCGCCGAGTGTTCCCATGGTCGCACGGGCATCCAGCGTCAGCTTCTCGGTCGCCCTGAATGCCACGCCGAGGGTTGACTGGTCGTTGGCCATACCGCTCAGCGTTTGCTGATGTTCAAGGATCGTGCTGAGCGTATCTGTCCAGCGATTGTTCAAGCGGACCGCCAGCATCATCGCATCACGATTGCTACCGCTGCGATCCTCGAGTTCGGCGACCACGCCCCAGCGCTCGCGCTTGAGGTTCCACTGCACCGTGCCCAGGGTATTTTCACTGCCGTCACTGAGTTGCGTTTGCTTCTCATAGCGAGCCAGCATCGAGCTGTTATCACTGATCTTCAGGCTCGCGCCGATGCCACTCTTCTCGGAACCCTGCTCGCTGGTAACGCTGTTCGCGGAGAAGCCGGTGTCGAGACGCTTGAAGTACGTGTTGATCAGCAGGCGATCATCCCAGCCGAACCACTCACCGGCATCGATCTCAGCCGCGATCTTGAACGCGTCGCCGCTGCTGCCAGCGGCCTGCGTTACAGGCTGATACGTCAGGCCGCCGTCTTCACTGATGTAGGCCACCGAGTTGTTGCCTTCGCTGGTTGCGAACTCGGCCACCAGCCGTGACTTGCCGCCCAGTTTGTATTCCGCGTCAACTGCGCCGAGCGAGTACTGACCACCGAGCTGATCCTCGTCGATGCCCGTGACTCCGAGTGACAGCCGCTCGCCGATGCCCTGGCGGACGCGCACGCCGGCGGCCGTTTGTTCGAAACCGTCAACACGGGTTTCGTAGTCGACCTGCAGGTAGACCGCATTGCCGCCCAGTATGTTGCTGTCGATCAGCGAGCTGTCAGTCTTGACGCTCGACAACGGCCCGTTCGTCAACAGCCGTCCGTCCACGTAATCGATGGTGTAATCGAGACCCTGCTGCAGTGCGCGGCGCTCGAGAATCAGGCCCGAATCCTGGTCACGCACGATGACGCTCAGGTGCTCGCTGCCCTCGATGATGTCGCGCTGGCTCAGGTAGTAGAGCGAGCCGCCGGTGGCACGCATCTCGTCGCGCACGTGTGCCTGGTCAATATTGGCGTAGAACGCCTGCGCCTTGGTCTTGCGCGCGCCGGTGTCCTCGTCGGCCGGCGACAGGTAAGTAACCGACGCGCCGTACAGGGTGCGCTGGTACGCCGCCAGTTCCGTGTCGGTGAAGTTCAGCGCGTAGTTGCCAATCAGGGCGCTGAGCTTGTCGCTTTCCAGCGCCACGTAGAACTTGCTCTGCGACTGTGCGTCGTACACCAGCGTGCTGTCGTCACCGTACACCGGGTACAACGTTTCGGCATCCAGGTTCGTCAACAGGCGTTCGTTGTCCCGCGCGGTGATGTCAGCGAACAGGTCGCCCAGTTTCTGCTGGCCGCTGTCAAATGCGGACGTGAGCAGGTATTTGCCGCGTACGTGACCCTTCAGGTAGTAAGCGATACGTCCTTCCGAGACGGTCTCACTGCGCTTGTCGGTGCCCGCCGCTTCGAGGCTGCCACTGGTTTCGATCTGGCTGAACTTGCCGTCGAGCAGCGCCATGAAGAACATCTTGTCGCCGGCGTAGTTGATCGTCTGTTCGATCTGGCCGCTGTAACCATTGCTGTCGACGACGCGGGCAGTGAACGGGTTATCGCCGCGCGCCAGCGCCATCGTTATGACGAAGTTGCCGGCCGCATCCACGGCAACCTCGGTGTCGTTCACGTAGACGCGATTGCCCGGCACTGTTTTGCCCGGCACGATCAGGCGGGAATTCGTCATCGGCATGCCGCGCGGTGGCAGCTGCAGTGCGAGCTGCGGAATCGGCTCAACAACGACGGCCGGTTTGCCGTCGACCGTGTCGGTCACTGACA
>JBATID010000090.1:0-4909 GCA_049667545.1 Woeseiaceae bacterium | reverse complement strand
CGCAATCAGATCCCGACACCCATCACGTGGAAGCCGCCCTGAGCAGTATGGAGTGTATTGTCGTGCAGGACCTGTTCCTGAACGAGACAGCCAAGTTCGCGCACGTATTCCTGCCCGGCACCTCGTTTCTGGAGAAAGACGGCACGTTCATCAACGCAGAGCGCCGCATCAACCGCGTGCGCCCCGTCATGAAAGCACAGCAGGGCAAGGATGAATGGCAAATCACGCAGGACCTCGCGCAGGCGATGGGCTACCCGATGCAGTACGACAGTGCCGCACAGATCATGGACGAGATCGCCGAGCTGACACCCACCTTCAATAACGTCAGCTTCGCCTTCCTCGACAAAGTTGGCAGCGTGCAGTGGCCGTGCAATGACGCAGCACCGATGGGGACACCTATCATGCACATCGACCAGTTCGTCCGCGGCAAGGGCCTGTTCGTGGAGACTGACTATGAACCAACCAAGGAACGGACGAACCGCAAGTTCCCGCTGCTGTTAACCACCGGCCGCATACTGTCGCAATACAATGTCGGTGCACAAACGCGCCGCACCGCCAATAACGTCTGGTACGGGGAAGACCTGCTCGAAGTGCATCCGCACGATGCCGAGACGCGCGGCATTCGCGATGGCGAACTGGTGGCGCTTGCCAGCCGCAAGGGTGACATCACGCTGCGCGCGAAGCTTACGACGCGCGTCAAGCCCGGCGTCGTCTATACAACGTTTCACAACCCGGAAACCGGCGCGAATGTCGTCACGACGGAGTACGGCGACTGGGCGACCGATTGTCCGGAGTACAAAGTAACTGCCGTACAGATTGCACCGGCATCACATCGCTCGGGCTGGCAGGAAGAATTCGCGGCGCGGGCCAGGCAACAAGGCAAGATCGTCGAGACAAACTGATACGATTGGCCGAGAGCCGTGTGTGCTCCGGCAAAATAACAACTGGGGGAAGACTCTGAAACGCCAAATGATCGCCGCTATTGCCGGCATGCTTGCTTACCTGTTGCTTGCCTCCCTGTCATCAGCAGCACTGGCCGCCGAGGTCACGATCGATGCGCCGAGGGTACTGTTGACTAACGTTGGTTTCGACGTCTCCGTCGATGGACTCGAGACCGGTATCCCGGCAGAGCTACGAATCAATGGCAATGTCGTCGCCTCCGGAACGGGACCGACGCTTATTGCGACCGCCACCAAGGTGCCGAAGAAAGGCACGAGCACGCTCGAGATACGACAAAACGGCGCTACGGTTCTGGAGCGGCAGATTCCGACGGTCCCGGCAGCCATCTCTTTGTTGCCACCGCTGATTGCCATTCTGCTGGCATTCCTGGTGCGCTCCGTCATCCCGGCACTGTTCGTCGGCCTGGTGGTCGGCGCCTGGGCGATCAATGGCATGACCTGGTACGGCGCGTTCACGGGGTTCTTCGAAACGGTCACCATTTACATCGTCGATACGGCCATAAACCCGGATCACATGGCCATCATGGTGTTTACCTTCCTGATTGGCGGCATGGTCGGCGTGATATCGCGCAATGGCGGCATGGTGGGCATCGTTGATCGCATCATGCCGTTTGCCAGCAGTCCGCGGCGTGGCCAGGGCGTCGTTGCGGTGCTCGGATTGTCGATATTCTTCGACGACTACGCCAACACGATGATCGTCGGCAACGCGACACGACCGATGAGCGACAAGCTGCATATCTCACGCGAGAAACTTGCTTACCTTGTCGATTCGACGGCCGCACCGGTATCGACGATCGCCGTCATCACGACCTGGATCGGCTTTCAGGTCGGCCTGATCGACACGGCGGTGCAGGGCATCGAAGGCATTGACAAGACCCCGTACGTGCTGTTCCTGAACTCGATTCCGTACAGTTTCTATCCGTTCCTCGCGATCTTTTTCGTGTTTGTGGTTGTTTATTCCGGCAAGGACTGGGGTGCGATGTACACGGCGGAAATCCGTGCACGCCACAGCGGCGAGGTTATTCGCAAATCGGCGGCCGTCAGTACCGACAAGTCCGGCGATGAGTTCTACCACAAGGACAGCATTCCCTGCCGCGCGATCAACGCCGTGTTGCCGATCCTTACCATGGTACTGACCGTAATCGTCGGCCTGTTCATCAGTGGCGAGGGCGAGACCGTTACCGACATTATCGGTAGCGCAAACGCCTATTCGGTGCTGATCTGGGCATCGCTGCTGGGCTGTTTTGTGGCGGCCTCGCTCTCACTCGGCCAGCGCCTGTTGACGCTAAACGAAACCATCGACGCGTGGCTCGCCGGTGCGCGTTTCATGCTGACCGGCCTGACCTTGCTCGTCATGGCCTGGGCCATCGCCGACGTTGCCGACGTACTGCAGACCGCGCCCTACCTCATTTCCGTCCTCGGTGACTCGCTGTCGCCGTACACGCTGCCAGCCATCGTATTCATGCTGGCCGCGGCCACGGCATTCGCGTCCGGCTCCAGCTGGGGCGTGATGGCAATCCTGATGCCGCTCGTGATCCCGTTGTGCTGGGCAGTATTACTTGCCAATGGCGTGGCCGACGCGGACCACATGCATATTCTTTATTCATGTATCGCGTGCGTAATGACCGGCGCGGTTTGGGCAGACCACTGCTCGCCGATCTCCGACACAACGGTCCTGTCCTCGCTGGCTACCGGCTGTGATCACATGGATCACGTCAGGACACAGCTGCCCTATGCCCTGCTCGGCGGCGTCGTTGCGGTGCTGCTCGGCGTGCTCCCGGCGGGGTACGGCTTGCCGTGGTACCTGCTGCTGCCAACGGGCGCGATCGCACTGGTCGTCGTGCATCGTTTCCTGGGTAAACCCGTCGAACCAGCCAGGGTGTCACATGCATCTGCTAAAAAATAAACCTCGTATGGTGCTCTGGGTAATTTATGACACTCGAATTTCAGGTTCGTAAAGACAAGTTCGCAGAATATCGCATTGTCGATGCCACGGCGGCGGCCGACGATGTGGCGCTCGCCGCAGGCGCCATACGCGTCAAGGTTGAGCGCTTTGCTTTCACGACTAACAACATTACGTATGCAGTGGCCGGCGAGCAGATCGGTTACTGGCAGTTCTTTCCGCCGACCGGCGTGGATGCCGACGGCTGGGGCATCATTCCTGTCTGGGGCTTCGCCGAAGTGGCCGTCTCAACGATAGACGACATACCCGTGGGCGAGCGCCTGTTCGGGTATTTCCCGACCGCAGCGACGCTCGATATGACGCCGACACACAAAACTCGACAGGGGTTCATCGAAGGCGCCAGCCATCGCAGCCATTTGCCGCCGGCTTACAATCGCTACACCCGCGTCAACGGCGAGCCGGGGTACGATCGCGCAACCGACAACGAGCGCATGCTGCTGTGGCCGCTCTACATCACTTCGTTCTGCCTGTGGGATGCGCTGAAGGACAGCGACTGGCACGGTGCAAAGCAAGTCGTCGTTGTCAGTGCATCAAGCAAGACCAGCATCGGACTCGCGTACGCGCTGCACGACGATACCTCGGCGCCGCCCGCCGTTGCGATCACGTCACCACGCAACCTGGAGTTTGTACGCGAGTTGGGACTCTATCGGCAGAGTGTCACGTACGGCTCACTGGCAGATATCGATGCAACCGTGCCGACCGTAATCGTTGACATGTCCGGTAACGCCGAGGTACTCGCACAACTGCACCGCCATCTCGGCGACAATATGCGGCGCTGCATCAACGTCGGCCTGACGCATTGGGACGAGGCCGGCTCGGCGGACGGCATCATCACTGAACGTAGCGAGTTCTTTTTTGCGCCGTCGCACATTCAAAAGCGCCTGCGGGATTGGGGGCCGGATACCTTTTCGAAAAAGACGGCGATGTTCATGCAGGAAACAGCCGCGAAAAGCCGAACCTGGCTGCAACTGCGAAAACTGGGCGGGCTCGAGGGGCTGGCCGCGGTCTACGGTGACGTGTGCGCGGGCCGCATGCCGGCCAATGAGGCACTGATCGTCGAACTCTAGAATTGCGCCGTCATGATTTGGCGAATTGCGTCTGCCCGGTAACTGAAGATCCGGTCTAGCTGACGTGTCACCAGCGGCGCCGCCAATCCACCAACCGGTTGCAGGGGCAGCCGGTACTCGACGCGATCTGTCATGCGAGTGCCCTCGCCTTCGGTCGCAAACGTGTGTCGGTGTCGCCAGAGACGATAGGGACCTCGAATCTGTTCGTCCATGAACTCGACGTGCGGCTCCCAGATCGCGATACGCGTCCGCCATCGGAACGGCACACCGAACAGCCGCAGTCGGTAGTCGATGATCGCGCCCTCGCTAATCGTGATCGGTGTCGGCGTCAGGATCTGAAACGCCAGTTCCGGTGGCGTGATTCTCTCGAGGTTTTCCGCGTTGGCGAAGAACTCAAACGCGACATCAGGGCGCCGTGGGAGCTGCGTCGTGGTCTCGAGCACCCGGGTACCGTCTGCGAGCGTGCTGTGTTCGATATGCGTCATGTCGTCTGCTTTGCGCTCGAATTCATTCAGTGTATTCTCTGACCCCTCTGTGGGAGCTTACAGCGTCCACGAGGCTCACGAAAACAATGACAAAGGGAAATCATGATGAATCAATTTTATAAACTATCGGTCCTCGTCTTGGCGGCGGTCATGCTCGCTGCGTGCGACGCCGACGTCAAAAAGGACGATGGCGCAATCGCGGCGGTTGAGGCCAAGCTTGCCGCTGCAGAGGCCAAGCTGGCCGCTCTGACGACATCCCATGTCGCGATGATGTCACACGATGCGGAAATCGCCGCCGTTAAAACGTGGATCGAGGTCTGGGACAGCGCCGAGGTCGACAAGCTCGACGCGGTCGCGCTCAGTGACTTCAAACGCACCGCGCCAGACCAGAATGCCAATAGCCTGGCCGAGGAGAAGGCATTGATCCTGCAGGTC
>JBATID010000089.1:0-5208 GCA_049667545.1 Woeseiaceae bacterium | reverse complement strand
CTATTATTAGCCTCAACATCAAAAGGTCCATCTGGAAACACGGACCGGGAGGCAACATGACTATTCAATTGAGCACCAGAACCGGTTTAGCAGGCGCGCTGGCTCTGCTGCTGGCGATCCTATCGCCAGCGTTGCTGGCACAGGTTCCGGTTGACGATGACGGCAACATCATCGGCGCTTACGAGAGCCAGCCGTCGGCTGCGGCATCGGGCAATGAAAATATCCCGTTGTTGACGACCGTCGACCTTGAAGAGTTGATCGGGCCGATCGCACTGTACCCGGACGACCTGCTGGCCATCGTGCTACCCGCCTCCGTTTACCCCCTGCAGATCGTCGATGCGGCGCGCTTCCTTGAGGACCTGAAGGTCGACCCGGCGCTAGAACCGAATCCCGAGTGGGATGACGCTGTTGTTGCGCTCCTCAATTACCCCGAAGTCATTGACCTTCTGAACGACGAAATTGACTGGACCTGGCGACTGGGTGAAGCGGTTGTCGCGCAGCAGGCCGATGTCGTTGCCGCCATAGAGACTTTTCGTGATCGCGCCTATGCCGCCGGCAATCTGAAAAGTGATTCGTACCAGAATGTCACCCACGAAGCAGGCACCATCCAGATTACGCCCGTATCGGAAGACACCATTTATGTGCCGTACTACGAGCCCGAGCGTGTGGTCGTCTATCAGCCTCGCCCGGTCTACTACTATTACCCGACTCCGTACCCGGTTTACTACTACCCTTATTCGTCGTCCTACTTCTTCGACCGCAGTCCGTTTTGGGGTGTGACGACGGCGTTTCGAATCGGGTGGTACAGCGACAGCCTGAATGTTTTCCATCACAGTTATTACGGCCACCCATACTATGGTCGAAACTACCAAAGCCGCTGGTGGTACCGACGGCCGAGCATCAATATCTACAACACAACGTATGTGCAGAATAATGCGCGAGTGACAGTTAATCGTCACTACGACGGTGACCACTGGCGCCATCGGCAGGATCGTCGCCACTCCATTGAGGACGTGCGTATCGCGAGCAGCCGCAGCTTCCAGCGGCAGCCGACACAGCGACAGACCAGTGGCAATCGTTCTGACAGCCACCGGCAGCGAGTTGTACAGACGAGGAAGTCAGTGGTCGGAGAGCCCGCGCGTCAGCGAGTCGAACCGGACCGCATCAAATTTCGCGCGCCAGCGCCGGTCGAGAATCGCAGAGAGTCGTCGCAACGACGAAGCGCGACCGTGAAGTTCCGCGAGCGAAGTGACACAGGCAGCACCACTGCCGCGAGGAACAACGTCCGTGTAACTCAACAACAGGAGCGACGCACTGAGCAACGAACGTCGTCGGCCAGACCGCGTATTGATCAACGTCGACCAGGCTATAAGTCCGCGACCGACGTCCGCCGTGTTGAGCCGGCACCGGTCACGCGTCGCTCCGTGGAGACGAAGCTCGCCCGACGTCACGACGCCACGCCGCCCACAACGCAGCGAAATCAGGCACCGCGTCGGGAGTCGCGAGAGCAGGTTCTGCGCCCCGACCAACGACACCAGGCACCTCGCGCGGAACCTCGTGCAGAGACTCGCGCAGAACCCAGGCAGCGACAAGCGCAGACAACCGATCGCAACGCCAGTAAGCGGCCGGCAGAACCACGGAGAGCGCGCAGCAGCAAATCTACTAACAAGTTTGCCGCTCGCTCGCAGCAACGTGACTGACAGCCAGGTGCTGCTGCCATCAGGTGACTTGTCACCCGGTGATTTCTCGCGGTTGCCTTCTATGGCTTGACACCTTTGGCATCTTTCTGCCCGGGCAGTCGGGAGGACTTGCGCAAAGCGTCTCTCAGCACAAACTCGATCTGTGCGTTGAGACTCCGCAAGTCGTCCTTAGCCCAGCGCTGCATCGCTGCCAACGTGTTGGCATCGATACGCAACGCGAAAGATTTACGATTAGCCATGCTGCTAGGTATAAAGCGACCCGGTGTTCAAGACCGGTTGCGCGCCCTCTTCGCCGCACAATACGACCAGAAGATTGCTGACCATCGCCGCTTTCCGCTCTTCGTCGAGTTCCACGACCGAGTTTTCGCGCAGTTCCTTTAATGCCATATCAACCATGCCTACCGCACCTTTCACGATCTGGGTGCGGGCCGCGATAATTGCCGATGCCTGTTGCCTGCGCAACATTGCGTTGGCAATTTCAGGCGCATAGGCCAAATGGCTGATGCGCGCTTCGATCACGGTAACGCCTGCTTTGTCGAGCCGGTCCTGAATTTCCTTACGCAATGCCAGGGCAATCTCCTGGGGGTGACTTCGCAACGCGGTGCCCTCGCCTTCGTGAGGCTCGTAGGGATACGTTGTCGACAAGTTCCTGAGCGCTGACTCGCTCTGAATCTGCACGAACTCCTCGTAATCGTCGACCTCAAACAAAGCCTCAGCCGTATCAACTACTTTCCAGACCACCACTGCCGCTATTTCGATCGGACTGCCGCGCAGGTCGTTAACCTTGAGCTTGCCGCTTTCAAAATTCCGGATACGCACCGATACGGCTTGCTTCGCAAAAAACGGGTTTGCCCACTTCAGGCCGGGCTCATGAGTTGTGCCCACGTATTTCCCGAAGAGCTGCAGAACTTTGGCCTCATTGGGATGGACCATGAAAAATCCAACCCAACAGATGATGACAACGATAGAGGTCAGGACCGCGGCGACGAGGCCCACGATCGACATCGCACGTATTGCCACGAAAAACGCGTAGGCGGATGCGATTTGCGCCGCTGCAAGTATGACGAGCATCGGGTAACCGGACCACACTGGTTTTACTTGTTCACGAATCATGGCGCCCTCCTCCGTTCATTCATAGTGATATCATTTTGATATCTTTGATTGGAAAGGTCAAGGTTGCCGCCACACTGACGCCACGAGAGCCTGATTGCAAAAGGGTGGTCAGAGCCAGCGTCTGACTATTATGTTAAATCGAGGCCGATCCGACAGTCGAAACAGGCGCCTTCCTCGCCCGGGTTCGTCAGTGTAATTGAGCCCCCGTGTGCCCTGGCAACCAGCGTCGCAAGGTAGAGCCCGAGGCCAGTGCCGCCGGTGTCACGCGTGCGCGACGGGTCACCGCGGTAAAAAGGCTCGCCAATGTGCAAGGCTTCCTCGTTCGACATGCCGGGGCCGTTGTCGCACACGGAAAACACCAGCTCGTCGCCGTCCGCACGGGTGGACAATTCAACCTTGCCGCCCTCTTCGGGCACATAACGCAGCGCGTTGGCGATCAGGTTCTTTAGCATCAGCGTTATACGGGCCTCATCTATATAAGCCTGCAGCTCGCTGTTTGCATTTGTAACGGTGATGCGGTCCCGATCGCTGTCAAAGAAATCATCAATCAGCTCACAGACAAGATCGTCGATTTTTACCTTCGTGCGGGTCAGTTTTGCGTGCCGAACGCTAAGCCGCTCCGCCTCAAGCAGCGTGACAACGATCTTTTCCATTTCGACGATTTCGGGCTTCAACGTTTTTCGGTCGGTATCGCTGTCGATAAACTCGAGTGCCAGGCGCATGCGCGACAACGGTGTGCGCAATTCATGGCTGATACCCAGGAGCAAGGCACGCTTGGCGTCCAGCATGTGCTCAACATCATCGGCCAGTTGATTGATATCGCTTGCGAGGTCGCCGAGCTGGTCCTGGCGGATATTACGAATACGGTAGTCGAGGTTGCCCCTGCCGATTTCCGCCGCGCCGGTGCGAATCGCGCGGATCGGCTTGAACAACCAGCTGACGGCGGCATAGCCGATCAGCAGGTAAAAAAGTCCGAGACCCACGATGATCAGGATGATATCGGGACCCGACGAGACATCCGCGATGCGGGGAGTTGCGACGACAATATCGTAGTCGCCCTGTTTGATTTTAAGAAACCGCGTCCGCCCTACGACGGCGAACTCGAGTCCCGCCAGTTCATCAACCCAGGCGTCCGTGTCATTGCTGAATTTAGGGCTCGGACCAAAATCCAGCGTGTCCAGGGCCGGGAAATTCTCATCGGACGCCCAGCTCACAGTCGGACCCTTAATGCGAATATCGACCGGCACCCGCTGCGTGATTGCGAGCGCACGATCGATGTCCGGCGGCGAGCCAATGTCATCCTTGACGTATTGCACATGCAATGACAGGTGGCCGCTGATGAGCCCGCGTATTTCATCGCTATTGTAAAGCCAGCGCAGCGCCGCAAATGTCCCGTAAACGAACATCAGCGCCAGCACCAGGAAAATCAGCAGCAACCTGAATGACAGGGAGCGGCGTAGTCGCCTAAACATCCTTTTTGGGAACACCCACGAATGAGTAACCGCGGCCCCAGATGGTCTGAATAAAACGCGGTGGCTTGATTGAATCTCCAAGCTTGCCGCGCAGGCGGCTGATCATGATGTCGACCGAACGCGTCAGGATGGCCGCGTCGATACCGCGGAGCTCGCTCAGAATATCGTCACGTGACAGCTTCTTGCCATGGCGCCGCGCAAGTATCAGCAACAATTCAAACTCCATCGAGGTCAGGTCAACCGCTTTGCCGTCAACCTCGATCGTCCTCGCGTCCGGGTCGATTAACAAGCCGTCGAATTCCAGCCGTCCGCCACTTGGACCGGACGAATCCGCTCTCCGCAAGATGGCCTGCACACGAGCGACCAGCTCGCGCGGCTCAAATGGTTTGCCGATGTAATCATCGGCGCCAAGCTCCAACCCGGAAACACGATCAATAACGTCTCCACGTGCAGTCAGCATGATGATCGGGATATTGCTGGTCTTGCGAACCTCGCGACAGATCTCGAAGCCATCCTTGCCCGGCAGCATGACATCCAACAGCAACAGGTCCGGGTCTTCGCGATTGAGGAGTCGAAAACCGCCTTCGGCTTCGTACGCGCATACCAGGTTGATGCCAAAGCGCTTGAAATAGGCTTGCAACAGGTCGGAGTGTTTCCTGTCGTCGTCGATTATTAATACTTTAGACATATGGTTATCATACTCCCATGCAGCCACGGCATGTGAACTCCCGGCGGGCAGTGAAACATCTGGATACATTCGAAAACGACATTACACAAACCCCGATTCGGCGGGTTTTTTTTATGGCGATTCATTTATGGCGATTCAATAGCGTCCAGTGCGGCAATCACCTGTTCCCTGACTCGCTCGGCGATGGGCGCCGCGAGGTAACGCCGCAAGGTAGTCTCATCGGCGGTTCTAGAGA
>JBATID010000088.1:0-4446 GCA_049667545.1 Woeseiaceae bacterium | reverse complement strand
CCGGCCACCATGGGCACGGTGCCGAATGTCGGCCTGATGGCCAAGAAAGCGGAGGAGTACGGCTCACACGACAAGACCTTTGAGATTCCCGAGGATGGCGTTGCAAATGTCGTTGATGACCAGGGTAAGGTGCTGATGTCTCTCAACGTCGAACAAGGCGATATCTGGCGTATGTGCCAGGTCAAGGATGCGCCGATTCGCGATTGGGTCAAGCTCGCGGTAACCCGTGCGCGCCTGTCCGGCATGCCGGTCGTCTTCTGGCTCGACGAATATCGCCCGCACGAGGCGGAGCTGATCAAGAAGGTCCAGACCTACCTCAAGGATCACGACACCAAGGGACTCGACATTCAGATCATGTCGCAGACTCGTGCCATGCGTTACACGCTGGAGCGCGTGATCCGCGGCAAAGACACTATTTCGGCAACCGGCAACATCCTGCGCGATTACCTCACCGATCTGTTCCCGATCATGGAACTCGGTACCAGCGCCAAGATGCTCTCGATCGTGCCGCTCATGGCCGGCGGCGGCCTGTTTGAACCCGGCGCTGGCGGTTCGGCGCCGAAGCACGTGAAACAGCTGGTTGAGGAAAACCACTTGCGCTGGGATTCGCTCGGCGAATTACTTGCCCTGGCGGTCGCCCTTGAAGACCTTGCGCACAAGAATGACAGTGCCACGGCAAAGATTCTTGCGACGACACTCGACGCGGCTACCGGCAAGCTGCTCGACAACGGCAAGTCACCGTCGCGGCGTACGGGTGAGCTTGATAATCGTGGCAGCCACTTCTATCTCGCCATGTACTGGGCAGAAGAGCTGGCGGAACAGACGGACGATGCGGAGCTTAAAGCGCATTTCGCGCCGCTGGCCAAGACGCTGGCGGAGAATGAAAAAAAGATCGTCGACGAGCTGAACTCGGTGCAGGGTGCGAGCGTAGACATCGGTGGCTACTATTTGCCCGATGCGAAACGGGTCGACGCGGTGATGCGCCCGAGCGCGACTTTTAACGCCGTGCTGCAAGCGGTGCAGGGCTAGAGCTTTCGCACAACGCCCGCCCGCTTGATAGCCTCGATGGTCGGATCAATGTTCAGCGGTGAGCCAACGGTTTTCTGAACGTTGGCGATATCCTTCAAGCCGCTGCCGGATACGATGCAAACCACGAGTTCGTCCGCGTCGATTTTCTCATCGTTAACCAGCTGTTTTACGGCCGCCCAGGGCGCCGCCGCCGCGGGTTCAGCAAAGATGCCCGTGGTCCGGGCGAGCTCCGGAATCGCCGCAAGAATTTCCGTATCCGGTACCAATAGCGTTTCGCCACCCGACTGCAGAATGCCTTTTACTGCTGCGAGGCCATCGCGCGGCTGGTCGACAGAAATGGAGTCGGCGACGGTGCCGGCGCTGACCGCATCTATCGCAACGGTCGACCAGTCCGGGTCCGTGTTGCCATGGACGCGAATGCGGCGGGCGGCAAGGCAAATTGCTGCGCTGGCGTCGGATTGAACGCAGTCGATTCTGGGCACACGGTCAACCAGTCCAACGTCGCGCAGATCGCACCAGCCCTTCCAGATACCGCTCAGCAAATTGCCATCTCCGGTTGGTACGACAATCCGATCCGGGACTCGCCCGCCGAGGGATTCCCAGATTTCGTAGGCACAGGTTTTCTTGCCTTCGCGTGTAAAGGGGTTATGGCCGGTACTGCGATTGAACCAGCCGAACTCATCGGAGGCCGCCAGGCAGAGGTCGAAGGCGTCGTCGTAGCTGCCCCGCACGGCGAACACGGTGGCGCCGAACGACAAAGACTGCGTGAGCTTTGCGGCCGGCGCGGCTTCCGGAACGAACACGACCGCGTGCAGGCCGAGAGCGGCAGCAAGACAGGCGAGAGACGATCCCGCATTCCCGGTACTGGCAACGGAGACGACTTTCGCGCCGACATCGATTGCCCGTCGTAGCGTTACCGCGCCGGCCCGGTCTTTGGTCGACGCGCTCGGATTCACGGTGTCATCCTTGAGAAACACATTGCGCAGCCCAACCAGCTCGCCGAGACGCGGGGCCGCATACAGGGGTGTCCCGCCGACCCGTAGCGGGAACGGTGTATCGAATGCTCTGACCGGCAGCAGCGGCGCATAACGAAACAGGTCAGACCGACCGTTATCAAAACCGTCTGCAACCTTGTCCGCGATCGCCGCGTAGTCATAGGTGACGTCAAGGTTGCTGCCGCAGTCCGGACACACGAAGCCCGCGAAATCGGCGTCTTGTGTCGCCGCGCAGGCAATGCACCGATAACCGTTCATGTGCATCGACAGGTCACGGGACAATGTGCGTGCCACAAATCTTTTGCAGATCTGCCTGCATATTGTGTGGCTGCGTAATGATCACTTCCTTGCCGCCCTGCGCCAGAAATGCCAGGGCGCTCTCGATCTTCGGTCGCATGCTGCCGGCCCGGAAGTGCCCGGCAGCCAGGTAGCGCCGACACTCCTCCGCATTCATCCGATCGATCTCCACCTGCTCCGGCGTGCCGAAATTCAACGCCACCTTGTCCACGTCTGTGGAAATAATGAAATACGATGCGCCAAGCTCGCAGGCGAGCAGGCAGGACGCGGCGTCTTTGTCGATCACCGCGGGCCGGGGCCGCAGCGTGCCGTCCGGCTTGTAGATCACCGGGATGCCGCCACCGCCGGCGGCAACGACCAGCATGCCGTTGTCGAGTAATGTGCGAATAGCCGGCAACTCGACGATCTCCAGAGGTATCGGCGACGGTACCAGGCGACGCCAGCCGCGGCCCGCATCTTCGCCGACAAACCAGCCATTTTCTTCCTTGCGCTGATGCGCTTCCCGTTCACTCATGAACGGGCCGATCGGTTTGCTCGGGTTACTGAAACTGGGATCCTTTTCATCAACCACAACCTGCGTGACCAGCGCGACGACCTCCTGCTCCATGTGCTGGTGCAGAAACTCGTTCTGCAGGCTCTGGGCAATCTGCATGCCGATCGACCCCTGGGTATCCGCCACGCAGTTGGCCAGCGGCACCTGGTGGATGACATCTCTCGCGAGCTCCGAGCGCAACAGGATAAAACCAACCTGCGGCCCGTTGCCGTGTGTGATCAGCACGCGGTAGCCCTGCTTCACGAGCGGCACGATGTATCGGGCGGTCTCGCCGGCAGCACGGTATTGATCCAGGACACCCATGTGCTCGGGGTCCTTGATCAGGGAGTTGCCACCGATGGCAATGACGACCAGCGGGGCTTCCGGGTTGTTGTCTTGTGCGGACATCGTCACTCGAATTGCCGATTCCTACATTGTAAGGGCCATCAGGGCCTTGGCGGTATGCAGCCGGTTTTCCGCCTCCGGATACACCCGGGATTGCGGGCCGTCGATCACCGCGTCGGTCACCTCGAAACCGCGATCCGCGGGCAGGCAGTGCATGTAAATGGCCCGGTCCCTGGCGCGGGCCATCATTTCCTCGTCACATATCCAGTGCCGATATTGTTGCGCGATCTGCATCGCTTCCTCCGGTTTGCTGAACAACGACTCAATCCCCCAGCTCTTGGGGTACACGATATCAGCATCGGCGAACGCGTCTTCCATGTTGTCCACAACCTCGAACGAACCGCCCGACCGCGCGGCGTTGTCACGGGCCAGTTTCGTGGTTTCATCCATCAAGGTGTATTCGGGCGGATGCGCCAGCGTTACGTGCATACCGAAGCGTGTCATCAGCATGATCAGCCCCTGCGGCACCGACATTGGTTTCACGTAGCTGGGCGCGTAGGCCCACGACACGGCGATCTTCAGGTCCTTGAGATCCTTGCCGAATTCTTCGCGTATCGTCATCAGGTCAGCCAGGTTCTGACACGGATGGTCCACGTCGCACTGCATGTTGATGACCGGGACCGAAGCCCACTTCGCAACGTCACGCATGTACGACTGACCTTCGCCCGGCACCAGGTCATGGCGAATGGCAATGCCATGCCCGTAGCCGGAAAGAATGATTCCCATGTCCTTCGGGCTTTCGCCGTGCGCGATCTGCGAGGTTTCCGAATCAATAAAGTGCGCATGCCCGCCGAGCTGTGTCATGCCGGCTTCGAACGAATTACGCGTGCGCGTGGACTTGTCGAAGAAAATCAGGAACGCCGTTTTGTGAGCGAGGTGCAGTGTCGGCACGCCATTCTTGAATTCATCTTTCAACTGGGCGGCCGTGTCCAGGGCGAGCTCAATTTCCTCGTCCGACCAGTCCTGGGTCATCAGCCAGTCGCGGCCTTTCATGTGGCCAGGGATTGGTTTTGCTGTGCGAGTCACGGTGGGTGTTCTCCTTTGTTTATCCCTTCGCGAACTGATCGACGAGGGCAGAGTAAAAGGCGACGCAGCATACAAGGTGTTCGACCTCGGTCTGCTCGTTGGGGGCATGGGCAAAGTGTTCATGGCCGGGTCCGAAGCCGACAGTCGGAATATGGTGCATGC